>JBPOHC010001143.1:0-2870 GCA_052035985.1 Myxococcota bacterium
CCTGGTGCGCCGACTTCGTCTGGCCCAGCTTCGTTGCGGCGTTGAGCTCCGAGCGGTCCTTGGTCGCCAGGAGGTCGGCGGCGTTGAGGAAGACCGCGGCGCGGGCGCTCCAGGGCGTCGCGGCCCACGCGGGCGCGGCGGCGAGCGCGGCGGCGATGGCGTCGTCGACCTGCGACGGATCACCCCCGTGCCAGTGGCCGAGCACCATGTCGTGACGGTGGGGAGAGCGCATCGCGACGCGCTCCCCGGAGGCCACCTCGCGCCCGCCGATGTAGGCCGCGACCTCGATGGGCGACGCGGACATCGACGACACCGTGCGCAGGAGCTCGTCGCGCTCGGGCGACCCCGGGGCGTAGCTCCGCACCGGCTCGTTGATGGCGACCGGAACCTCGATGCTGCTCTCGATCATGGCGGCGAAGGTACCGCGGGCGCGCCCTGAGGGCGATCGGCGCCGCACACCGACGTGGGCGACGTCGGCGTCGACTGGATCGCACGTGGAGGCGCGTTCGGTGCTAGCAGTGTGGGATGGCAGACGGCGCCGACGACACGAGCCCCCCGCTCCGTCCGAACAGCTTCCTCTACGCGTTCCGGCACCATCTCGCGGAGGCGACGGAGCGCGATCGACGCGATGCCCTGAGCGGAGCCGCGACGTGGACCTTGTTCGTATTTCGAGCCCTCTTCGATGCGGCGAGGGACTGCGGCATGATGGCTAGCGCTTCGAAAGACGTGGAGCGGACCTCCCAGGCCGCGCGCTGGCAACGCCGCGAATACCTCTTCGACGTGACCTGGTATCGCGGGGAGGGTGGCCCCTGGGAGATCCCCTCCGTGCTCCTCGAGCACGAGAACCTCTGGCATCGTGACGCGTTTCTCGCCGACTTCTGGAAGCTTCTCCTGGGCCTCGCACCGCTGCGCGTCATGATCGGATACGCCGCGAATGCGTCCCTTCGGGATTCGTGGGTCGACGCGATCAACGAGATGCTCTCCGTGGATGCGAACAATGGCTTTCGGCCGCCGGCCGACGTCGACGACCTGATCCTGATTGGCCACAAGGGCATGTTGCCGACGGGCTACACGGTGTACCAGCGAGACGGGCGGGTGTTCGTACGGGTGGCCGAGACGCTCGACGGCTTTGCGATGCCTGATCCGCGCGACGCCGCTCCGTGGCAGGTCTACCTCTCCCGCCTGCAGGCTCAGACGAGGGAGCGCGTCGGCCTGGAGACCTCCCGTATCGAGAAGGCGGGCATCATCGACGCCCGAGGCGCAGTCGTCTCCGGATCGCTTCCGAGCGACATGGCCGAGGGATCGCGTTCGAGCGTCACGACCGGCTGATGACCGTCGCTCCGCCGACGATGATCGTGGTGGGCGGTCCGCCCGGTAGCGGGAAGTCGACCGCGATGCCGGCCCGCACGTTCGGCGTCGACGCGTTCAACGTCGACGATCGTTGCCGTGAACTCCATGGCAGCTATCAAGGCATTCCGCCGGAGGTTCGAGCGCGCGCCAGCGGCGAGTGCGAGTCGTTCGTGGCCGACCATCTCGCGCGGGGCGTGAGCTTCGCCGTGGAGAGCACGATGCGCACGACCATCTCCATCGAACAGGCGCGGGAGGCCAACGCGCGGGGATTCATTACGGTGCTGCTCTTTCTCTGTGCGGAGGAGGTTTCGATCCACGTCGAGCGCGTGCGTGCTCGCGCCCTTGCAGGCGGGCACAGCGCGCCCGAGGCGGAGATTCGTGCGACCTACGCCGCGAGCCTCGCGAACCTCTCCCTCGCGGTGGGTGTCTTCGCGGTGATCGAGTGCTTCGATACCACCCCGCACGGCCTCGGCGCCCGCCACGTGGCCAGCGTCCGCGGGGGCCGCATGGAGTTGACCTCTACCCCGACGCCCCGCTGGCTGTTGCAGCCCCCGCGCTAGTCCACGCTCTCGGCGGACGGGGGTGGCGGTTGCAGCCTGAGGGCAGTCGAGGGCGCCTACCGGGTCGCGCCGTCGCGGGGGAGGTTGCCGGCGTCGCGGTTGAGCGCGGGGATGTCGCGCATCGACGGCCCGATGCCCGCGTCGCCCGCGCACCGCAGGCGCACCGGGACGACGAAGTTCTGGCTCGATCCGTTCTGGGCATAGTTGTCGTCCCAGCTCCAGGTGCGCTCGAAGGGCTCGCAGCCGGGGGCCTCGACCCGCACCCGCAGCGGCTCCGCGCAGCGGCGCAGGATGATGCGCGTCCCGCAGCCGTAACGGTTGAACACGGCGCCCTCCCCGAGGGTTGCGACGACGCCGCCGT
The DNA here is from genome assembly GCA_052035985.1 of Myxococcota bacterium. Taxonomy (GTDB): domain Bacteria; phylum Myxococcota_A; class Polyangia; order Polyangiales; genus CAISKJ01. The sequence goes on from JBPOHC010001143.1 coordinate 2,272, forward strand.
CGATCAGCGCCTTGCCCAGACCGAACTCGGGGCGGTACTGCGCGCGCTCCGTCGCCGAGGCGCCCTGCGCGCAGGTGACGATCGCGTCGGGCAGCTCGATGGCGGTGCCGTCTTCGCGGAAGAGCCCGATGGTGGCCAGCGTCACGGTCCCCACCGGATCGTCGTTGCTGCTCGACGGCGCGCAGCTCGGGTCGTCGAAGTCGTTGTGCGTGCAGCCCAGCGCGAGCGCCGCGCACGCGATCCAGCGCTTCGACGAAGTGTGGGAGGCCATCGGGTCACCCTGCGGGCGTCGCCCGTCGGGGGTCAACGCCGCCCGTCAGGCTGGGGCGGCGCCTACATCTCCCGAAAGGTAGTCAGCGACGCCCGGGCGACCGTTCGCGGCCGCCGGTTTCGACCGTACGGGCGATGCCCTCCCAGCTCCGGCCGCCGTTCACGGGTCGGCCTCCGTCGCTGCCCTCTTCGCGCTTGCCGCGACCCGTTCTCCCTCGCGAGACTCGTCGCTCCGGGCGGCCGTCGCCGCCCGCCACTGGGCGGATGTCCATGAGTTCGAAGCAGATACTCGATGAAGGCAAGACCGCCGACGGGTTGATCGAAGCCGC
>JBPOHC010000113.1:0-17248 GCA_052035985.1 Myxococcota bacterium
CCGTCACGTCTGGACGGCGCGTCGCCTCGTGTCTGACCATCGCGGGATGCAACCTCACCCCGACGATCGACTGGCCGACGCGTGGCACATCGCGTGGCGCTTCGCCGCTGAAGCGCACCAGGGACAGCGCTTCCCCGGCACGGAGCTCCCGTACATCGTCCACGTCGCGTCCGTGGCCGGAGAGGCCCTCGTCGCGCTCTCGTCGGAGCCCGACGCCGTGCGCTCGCTCGCGGTGCAGTGCGCGCTCCTCCACGACGTGCTCGAAGACACCGCGGTCACCGCCGAGGCCCTCGGCGCGCGCTTCGGCGACGACGTGCTCGCGGGCGTTCGCGCGCTCAGCAAAGACCCATCGCTCCCCAAGGACGAGCGCATGGCCGACAGCCTCCGACGCATCCGCATGCAGCCTCGCGCGGTGTGGTGCGTGAAGCTCGCCGACCGCGTGTGCAACCTCGACGCCCCGCCGCACTACTGGACCCGCGACAAGATCGAGTCGTACCGCGCCGAGGGAGAACAGATCCTCGCGGCGCTCGGTGAGGCGTCTGCGGCGCTCGCGGCGAGGCTCCGCCGTCGCATCGACGCGTACGCGCGTTGAGAGGCGTTTCAGGGGCCGTGCGCGGTCCAGGCCGCGTCGTCGGTCACCATCTGCGTGAGCCACGGGAGAAAGGCTGTGCCGTCGGCCGCGGCGGTCGACGGGTCCGCGGGGCGACCGAGGATCGTGTGGTTGCTCCCGTTGCGCACGAACGCGCGGCGCGTCGCGAGGCTGTTGAAGGCCGAGGCGAGCGCGACCACGCCGGCGTCGTAGCTCGCGGCGTCGAGGCCGAAGATCGCGCGCATCACGGAGTCCTGCCGTGACATCACGAGCGCCGTGCGGTCGTCGGGGTGGAGCGCCGCGAAGGTCGCATACACGCGCGAGAGGTCGCCGCGGCAGGCGGGGCACGGGGCGTCGAGCCACGAGAGGTTCCACGAGGTGAACCACTGCGCGCGCAGCGAGGCTGAGATCGCGTCGCCCTGGAGCAGCGGCCCCGAGTCGTCGACGACGTAGAAGCGTCGCGGTCCGAGCGCCGCGCGGAAGAGGTCGTGGTTGAGCGCCGCGCCGAAGCCTCCCGACGACGCTCCGACGAGGGCCACACGCGCGCGCGGCGGGAGCGTCGCCGCGAGCCGCGGGAGGAGCGCCTGGAGGTTCGCGCGTCCCCGGTGGTGGATCATCCGTGTGGCCGAGCCGCTGGTGTAGTTTGCGACGCGATCGCCCGCGTGAAGGTCGCCCGTGCAATACGGGACGAAGACGAAGCTCCAGGCCGCGAAGGGGTTTCCGGGCAGCGCGCGGTCGAAGATGCTCGACGTGAAGACGGCGCTCGCCGCGGCGAACTGTGGCGCCGTGAAGGGACCGTGCGCCGAGGCGTTCAGCGTCACGCAGGTGGCGTAGTCCCAGCACGCGCCGCCGCCGCTCAGAAAGACCATCACGCCTGGCGCGTCGGGCGCGAGGTTCACGCCGACGCCCGTGGGAGAGCCGTCGTCGCACACGGCGCCCTCGATGGGGATCCACGTCCACGTGCGCGCGGGCGCTTCGAGCGGAACCCCCGGAGGCGCGTCTGCTGCGACGTCTGCGGACACATCGGCGGCGACGTCTGCGAGCGCGTCGACGGGGACGCTCACGTCGGAGCGCGCGTCGGGCGCGGTCGTCGAGTCGCTCGCGTCGAAGGGCGCGGCGTCGACGACGTCGGCGGCGTCTCTCGCGTCGACGCTCACGTCGAAGGGCGCGGGGCTGTCAGCGCCGGCGTCCGTCGAGGTCGATGAGTCACCGCAGCCCGCGAGGAGGAGCGAGAGCGCGATCGAGAGCGTTCGCTTCATGGGGCGCGCGATTCTACAGCCCCCGCGTGCGGCGGTTGAGGAACTCGTGGTTGAAGGCCGCGACGCGCGCGACGCCCCCGCGCCACCGCACGACGATGAGCCTCGGCACCGCGGCCACCGCGGGGAACGACGTCGCGCGGAACGACTGCGTGTTCCACTCGACGAGCCAGTCGCCCGGGTCCATCTGCACGCCGCGGTTCATCCTCCGCGACTCCGCGTACGAGAGCGCGCGCACCTCGGTGGCTTCGAAGCCGCGCGCGTCCATCACTTCGAAGAGCCGCGCGTGGAGCGTGACCACCGTCTCGCGCGACGACGCCGACCCGTCGCGGGCGTCGAGCACCGCGTCGTCGAGGAGCGCGCGCACCCCGTCGGTCGATCGCGCGCTCACCGCACGCACGTAGCGTTCGAAGACGCGCAGCGCCTCGTCGCGGGGCGCGTCGAGGGAGACCTCGGAGGCCGTTCCCGCGACGCCGCAGCGAGGCGACGGGCAGACCTCGGGCGCGGGTGAGAGCTCTCCGGCGCGGGCCGTGATCGCAGGCGCTTCGACGGACGCAGCGACCGACGCGGCGGGCGTCAGATCGAGCGCGACGGGCCGTTCTGCGGGCGTGTTGGCGGAGTGCGCACATGCGAAGCCGCAGACGCTCACGAGGAGCGCTGCGGCGACGCTGCGATGCGGAGGGAGGAGGTCGCGAAGCACGGGGCCATCGTACTCGAAACGAGCGACGACCCGCGCGCGACGCGAGCGGCTCAGTGGCCGCCGACCTTGCCCTGGAGGAAGTACGCGATGAGGAGCGCGTAGAGGGCGATCGACTCGATGAGCGCGAGGCCGAGAATCATCGGCGTGCGGATCTTGCCGTCGGCGCCGGGGTTGCGGGCGATGCCGTCGAGGGCCGAGGCGGCCACGCGGCCCTGACCGAGCGCGGCGCCGAGCGCGCCGAGGCCGATCGCGAGGCCGGCGCCGATGGCCGACGCGCTCTGGGCGTCGAACGCGTTCGAGGCCGCCCCGGCGCTCTCCTGCGCGAAGGCCGAGAGGGTGAAGAGGGTGACGAGCAGGGCGCTCGAGGTGGCAACGATCTTCTTCATGACTGTACCGTCTCCTTGTGTCGAACCGACGCGGACTCTGAGCCGCTCGTGTGAGAGTTTCTTCGTGGGGGTCAGTGCGCGGCCGTGGCCGTGGCAGTGTCGTGACCGTGCGCAGCGCCCTCATGGCCGTGCGCGTGGTCGCCGTGGTCGTCGTGGTGCTCGATCGCGAGCTGGATGTAGATCGTGGCGAGGAGGCAGAACACGTACGTCTGGAGCGTCACCGTCAGCACGCCGAGGAGCATGATGGGGAGGGGCACCAGCACGAACACGAGGCCCGTGAACACGCTCACGAGGAGGTGGTCGACGAACATGTTCGCGACGAGTCGGATCGCCAGCGAGAAGGGGCGGACGAGGTGCGAGATGATCTCGAGCGGGATCATCAGGGGCGCGAGGAACGGGATCGGGCCGATGAAGTGCTTGAGGTACGCGGGACCCGTGCGCTTCAGGCCGTAGTAGTGCGTGCAGAAGAAGATGATCAGGCCGCAGGCGAGGGTGACGTTGAAGTTGCTCGTCGCGGGCGAGAAGCCGGGGATGAGACCCAGCGCGTTCGAGAAGAAGATGAACAGCGCGCAGGTGCCGATGATCGGGAGGAAGTACCGCGCGTCGTCCTTGCCGAGCGCCTCGCGGAGCATCCCGTAGAAGGTCTCGACGAAGTTCTCGAGGAACGACGACGCCGTGAGCTCCCCCTCGGGCACGAGGGCCTCGGAGGTCTTCGAGATGCGGCCCTTGAGCACCAGCGTGAGGGCGGCCACCACGAGCACGGCGAAGAGCGCCAGCGTGGTGAACTCCAGCGTCACGGGGGTGTTCGCGGGGTAGGTGAAGTGGTTCGGCAGCTCGGCGAGGGTGTAGTCGGCGGGGCACTCGGCGCCCGCGGGCAGCGCGACGGAGTCACCCGACGCGTTCACGCAGCCGAGGTGGTTGAACATGGCCCACAGCCCGCGGAAGTTCGGCAGGGACAGGAGGTACGTGAACCATGATGTGTGATCGGGCATCGGAGTCGTTTCCTGTTACTGGTTCCCGCCGTCGGACGGGGAGTCGTCGAAGCCGCCCCAGAGGCCGCCGATGGCGATGGCGAAGACCACCGCCGTGAAGCCCGCCATGAAGCCCTCGCGGTGCAGCCACGGTCGGCTCACAAGAAATCCCGCGAGGATGAAGAACCCCACCGCCTTCGCGATGTAGAGCACCGCCGTCGGTCCCTTGGAGCCCTTCTCGGCTTTCGAGTCGATGAGCCGGATCACCAGGCTCGCGAGGGCCCAGAGGTTCACCGTGCCGAGCGTCGTCCCGATCACCGCGCCGAGGGCGGCCATCCACCCGCCGAGCATCCCCGCGCCGAGGGCCGTCACGGCGCCCAGAACGCCAGCGGCGATCGCGATGCGACGCACGATGACGGTCTCGGTGCTCATGGGGTCTCCGCTGGCAGACAGGACGTTCACGTGAGGGGAGTCTTCTTGTCGGGGGGCGGTGGGTCGTCCGTGGGCTTCATGAAGCGCCAGATCTGTCGGAAGCCCGCCGCGGCGCCGAGCGCGACACCCAGGATCAGGAAGGTCGGCTCGGTTTTGAAGCGCTCATCGACCCATCGGCCGAGCGCGCCAACGATCACCACGGACAGCACCATCTCGATCCCCAGTGAGAGACCGGCGAACTCTCGCGCAGGCAGCTTCATCGTCACACCTGCTCGAAAGCACTCGTCGGCCGCGTCACCGCGGGTCTCCAGACGGCGCGCGGCTTCTATCACCCGCGGTTGATGGGGGTCAAGCCATGCGCGCGCCAGGGGGCGCCGAAAAACTTTCGTGGCGAGAGCTCCTGTCACCGCACGAACTCGTCGGGCTCGGGGTGCGCGTCTTCGCCGGGCGCTTCGATCTTCGCGCCCGTGAGCGCCCCCGTCTGCCGCAGCGCCTCGTACACGACGATGGCCGCCGCGCTCGCGAGGTTCAGCGATCGCACCGCGCCGATCGTGGGGATTCCGTAGACCTCCGCGGGGTAGCGCTCGAGCACCTCGCGCGGCAGGCCCGTCGACTCCTTGCCGAAGACCAGCGCGTCGCCGGGTGCGTACTCGGCCTCGAGGTAGCTCCGCGCGCCCGTCGCGCTGAAGAGCTTCACGGAGCCTCTCCCCGTGCGCTCGTGGCGCAGCGCGAAGTCCGCGAAGTCGGGGTGCTGGTGCAGCTCGACGAGGTGCCAGTAGTCAATCCCCGCGCGCCGCACCGAGCGCTCGTCGATGCGAAAGCCCAGGCGGCCGATGAGGTGGAGCGGGCACTGCGTCGCGGCGCAGAGGCGCGCGATGTTGCCCGTGTTCTGCGGGATCTCGGGCTCGACCAGCGCCACGTGAAAGGGCACCGGGGGCCTCGGCGCTCGGAGCTTCGGCTGCATCGTCGGTGACGTCGCCTACCACAACCGCGCGCCGCCGCGAGAACCAATGGATCTGCGCGGCGGGATTGGTTTAGTCTCCCGCGCGGTCATGCGTGCCCTCGTGCGTTCCTCGTTCGTGGCGTCGACGACGCTCGCGCTCGCGCTGGTCTCCAGCGCGGCGCAGGCCGACCCGATGGACATCGCCCTCAACCGACTGAGCTACTACAACGACACGCCGTGGGTGGGCGGCGGGGTGAACTACGCCCCCGGCAACTGGCGCTTTCAGGGCGGCTGCGGCACCGCCGCGACGGGCGGATCGATGTCGCAGGCGTACGCGCTCTGCTACCCCGACAACCAGCTCTGGGCCAACCTCGTGAACCAGCTCGGCGTCGCCCTCGCGCCGGGCCTCTCGACGCCCGCGATGACCCTCGGGTTCAGCGGCTTCTACGTCGGCTACGAGATGGCCGTCTCGAACCTCCAGCACGGCAGCGACGCGTGGCGACGCGGCACCGAGGGCGGCATCACGAGCCTCGTCGGAACAGGCACCGCGGCGCGCCGCGACGACGCCGACCCCAACAGCTTCGTCTCGCGGCTCCACATTCGTAAGGGCCTCCCGCTGGGGTTCGAGCTCGGCACGCAGCTCAGCCACATGCACTCGTCGAACATCTGGGCCATCGGCCTCGACCTGCGCTGGTCGCTCTTCGAAGGCTTTCGACGCGGCATCGGGTATCTGCCCGACTTCGCCGTGCGCGGGTCGGTCAACACGATGGTCGGTCAGCAGCAGATGAACCTCACCGTCGTGGGCCTCGACGCGATGCTGTCGAAGCGCTTCACGGTCGGCGGACAGCTCCGCCTCACGCCCTTTCTCGGCGGGCAGTTCCTGATGATCTTCGGTGACTCGGGCGTGGTGGATTTCACCCCGACGCGCAGCGCCTTCGCGGAGTGTCCGCGACAGGAGATCCGCTACGTCGCCGACTCGCGTCCGATGACCGATACCATGCGCTCACCGAGCGGGCTGGTCGGTCAGCTCCAGTGCGGCAGCGGCGGATCCGTGCCCGCTGCGGGGCTCCCCGGTGACCTCAACGACACGCGCAACAGCGGCGTCTTCGCGGCGATGCGCATCTACCACACGCGCATGATCGCGGGCCTCCAGGCGCAGTGGGAGATGTTCACCGTGTCGGGTGAGTTCGCGATGGACATGACACCCCCAGGGTGGTTGCGGACCCCTTCAACGGACGCCGGAAATCCTTCGACAGCGCCTGATGTGATGGGTCGCCCCGCGCCGCGAACCCCTATCACGCTCGAAGATTATCGCATGTGGACGACCACCATCGCGGTGGGCCTCACCTTCCAATAACCCCTAATCCCATCCACGCCGGGGCGTCTTTCCCGAGGTGCGCGCGCTGTGACAGGATGCGCGCCGGGAGCGAGTACGTTGACCATTCTCCGGCAGGCAAACCACGGCGACGCGTTCGCGGCGTTACAAGCTCCCTTCGCGCGCGGCGAGCGGCTCATCACGCTCCACGGCGCGACGGGCGTCGGCAAGACGCACCTCACGCGACGCTTCACGCAGGGACCACGCGCGCCCGCTGCGACCGTGCTCGGCGAAGGCACCCCCGTTGTCTGGTGCGCGTGCACCGCGGCGCGAGACCGCGATGACCTCCTACGCGTGATCGCGCGCGCCCTCGCGACGCCCATCGTCCGCGACGACGCGCTCGCGCACCTCTGCGAGGCCCTCGCGCTGCGCGGCGGCGTGCTCCTCGTGCTCGATGAGGTCGACGCCGCGCTCGACGCCGCGCGCGAGATGCTCCCGTCGCTCGTGTCGAGCTGCAGCGAGCTCCGCGTGCTCGCCACCGCGCAGTCGCCGCTCGAGGTCGAGGGCGAGGCGTGCGTCGAGCTCTCTCCCCTCGACGAGCGCGAGAGCACCGCGCTCTGGGCGGAGCTCGGCGGCGGCGCCCTCGACGACGCAGATGATCGCGCCGCGCTCGCGGCCCTCGGCGGCAACGCGCTCGCCATCGAGATCACCGCGCAGGGCGACAGCGCCTCGCTGCGACTCCTGCGCGACAGCCACGGCGCCGACCCTGTGGGGAGCGCGCTCGTCGCCGCGTGGCACTCCCTCGACGACGCGCTGAGAAGCAACCTCGCCGAGGCCTCGGTCTTCGAAGACGGCTTCTCCCTCGAGGCCGCCGACGCGGTCCTCTCCGCGGGGCCCCTCGTCGCGGGGTTGCTCTCAGACCTCGTCGCGAGGCACCTCGTCCGCGCGCAGGAGGAGCTCCCCTCGCGCCGCGTGCGGTTCTCGCTCCCCGAGCCCGTGCGGGCCTTCGCGGCGCGCGAGCTCGAGCGCTCGGGGCGCTCGCCCGATGTGGTCGACCGCCACGCGAAGCACTTCCTCGCCCGCGCTCGCGCGTGGATCTCGGAGTACGCGTGGCGCGGGATCTACGCGGGCATCGTCTCGCTCGACCGCGAGCAGGCCAACCTCGCCGCCGTCGCGACGCGCGTCGACGAGGCCCGCGCCGCCCCCGCGGAGCGCAGCCTCCGACGCGCCCTCGCGCGGCTCTATCAGACCCCGTCGGTGCTCCGAACGGCGGGCCTCACGGCGCACCTCGACGTCGTCGACCGCGAGCTCGACGACGCCCTCGCCGCGGGCGCGCCCGAGGCGCCGCTGCTCCCGCTCTGGGCCGCGAGGGCGTGGCGCGCGGAGCGTCAGGGCCGCTACGACGACGCCGCGGCGGCCTTCGAACACGCCCTCTCCCGCGCGCCCGCGCTCGATCGCAGAGACCTCGAAGGGCACCTCCTCCGCGGCCTCGCCCTCGCGCGCATGCACCAGGGACGCATCGACGACGCCCTCGCCGCCGCGGAGCGCGCGCGCTTCGCCCTCGAGCGCGGAGAGCGCGTGGGAGAGAGCGCGTGGGCGCTGCTGCTCACGGGACAGATCCTCTACGAGCGCGGCGCCTTCGACGACGCCACGGGGACGCTCGCCCGAACGCTCCTCCGCGCGAGGGAGCACGGCAACGAGCTCGTCGAGGCGCGCACGCTCCTCACGCTCGGCGAGGCCGAGCTCGCCCTCGGACGCCACGACGGCGCGCGGCTCCACCTGCGCGAGGCGCTCGCCGCGTTCCAGCAGATCGGCGAGCCCGCGGGCGTCGCGACGACCCACGAGGTGCTCGCCCGGCTGCTCCACGACCAGGGGCGCACCGACGCGTCGCTTGCGGAGTTCCAGGCCGCCGTCGACCAGGCCGCGCTGCTCGGCGAGGTGACGCTGCGCGCGCGCGCCGAGGTGTCGCTCGCCGCGCTCCTCCACGAGTTCGGCCACCTCCACGAGGCGCGCGCCCTGCTCGACCGATCGCTCTCGCACCTGGCCGTGATGGCGCCCCGCGTGGCGGCCTTCGGTCGCGCGCACCTCGCCGCGGTCTTCGCGTAGCTCGGCGAGCACGAGTCGGCCGAGCGCGAGATCGACGCCGCGCGCGAGGTCGTCGTCTCGCCGGGCGACCGCTTCACCCCCGTGATCCGCGCGCTGCGCGTCTTCGTGATCCTCTGCAAGGCGAGGGAGTTCCCCCCCGAGGAGGCCCGCGCCGTCGCGCGCGTTGCCCGTCACGAGCTCACGGCGATCAAGTCGCTCCCGCCCGAGGAGTGCGGCGTCGAGCTCCGCATCGCGATGCGCCTCCTCTCGGGCTTCGACGGCGACGCGCTCCTGCGTCCGTCGGCGGAGCTCGTGAGACCGCAGAACCTCGTGGCGCAGCGCATGGGCCTCTGGTTCGTCCCGCCGGGCTCCGCGGAGGTCAGCCTCCGCACGCGGACCACCCTCGCGATCCTGCTCCGTCGCCTCGGCGAGCAGCGCTGCGAGGCCCCCGGCCGATCGCTCTCGCCCGAGTCGCTCATCGCAGACATGTGGCCCGGCGAGAAGATCAAACCGAAGGCCGCGCGCAACCGCCTCCACGTCGCCGTGCGGACGCTCCGCACGATGGGCCTCGGCACGATCCTCCGGTCAGACCAGGCGGGCTACCACCTCGACCCGACCGTGCCGTTTCGCTTCTCGGTCGACGAGCCGACCTGAGCGGAGAACCGCTTCAGCGGATCGTGGGGCCGTTGGCGCCCGTGAAATCGATGACGCCCGAGTGGCGCTCGACGACGCCCACGAGCCCGATGCGACCGCGCGCGATCTCGTGCTGGCCGCGCGCGTCGGACACGGTGAGCGCGGCCTCGTAGTTCTCCATCGGCTGAAACTCGTCGGCCCCGCGGTGCAGCACCGTCTGGTGATAGAAGATCGCGTCGTCGGGGTTCGAGAGCGACACCGACTCGTTCGAGAGGTAGCGCCGCGTGCGGCCCTCGATCTTGTAGAACACCAGCGTGACCTCTCGCGAGCGCGCGGGCCTCGCGAGAAAGGCCATGAACTGCACGCGCCACACGTGCGCCGAGGTGTCCTCGGGGTACGAGTTGACGTGCGCCGCGTTGGCCCACGCGCGGATGTTCCCGTGGAGCTCTCGCGGCGGCCGACGGCTCACGAACACGAGGGCGCCGTTCGACTGGGCCTCGGTCGGCGTGAGCGGTGCGGTGAGCGTCGCGCCGACGAGCGCGAGCGCGAAGGTGAGTGAGACGTGGCGATGCATCTGTGTGGCGCCCTCCTCAGGGGGAATCGGGTGTGCGTCGACGGTCCGCGAGGGCGGAGTCTAAGCGAGGCCCCCGCGCGCGGTGAAGACCCCTCCGACCCCTACGATGAGACCTCGACGCCGCGCCGCCCCGTGAACGAAGTTGCATCGCCGCGCGGTGGGGTCTGGTAGCGTCGCGGTCGATGTGCGGCATCGCGGGTCTGGTTCGCCTCGACGGGGGCAACGCCTCGCTCGAGCCCGTTCGGCGCATGGCCCGCGCGCTCGCGCACCGGGGCCCCGACGGCGCCGGAGAGTTCTCGGATGGGCCCGTGGCCCTCGCGCACAGGCGCCTCTCGATCATCGACCTCGACGCCGGCGCGCAGCCCATGGAGACCGACCGCTCCGTCGTGGTCTTCAACGGCGAGATCTACAACTACGTCGAGCTGCGCGACGAGCTCTCTGCGCGGGGCTGCGCGTTTCGAACGCGCTCCGACACCGAAGTGATCCTGCACGCCTACGAGGCCTGGGGCGACGCGTGCGTCGAGCGCTTCAACGGGATGTTCGCCTTCGCCCTCTACGACCGCGCCGCGCGGCGCGTGCTCTTCGCGCGCGACCACTTCGGCATCAAGCCGCTCTACCTCCACGCGACGCACGCGCGGGTGCTCTTCGCCTCGGAGATCAAGGGGCTCCTCGCGCACGGAGACTTTCGCGCCGAAGACGACCGCGACGCCGTGCGCGAGTACCTGACCTTTCAGCACGTTCAGTTCGAACGGACGCTCTTCCGCGGCGTGACGAAGGTCCTCCCCGGCGAGCGCGTCGCGTACGACCTCTCGACGGGTGCGCGCCGCGCGCAGCGGTACTGGGAGCCGCGCTTCGTCGTCGACCAGGGGCGCACCGAGGAGAGCTTCATCGACGAGGTTCGCGCGCTCCTCGACGACGCGATTCGAATGCAGATGCGCGCCGACGTTCCCGTGGGCGCCTACCTCAGCGGCGGCATGGACTCGTCGCTCGTGACCCTGCTCGCGTCGCGCGTCTCGAAGGGGCCCATCGAGACCTTCACGGGGCGCTTCGACCACGGCCCCGAGTTCGACGAGTCGGGCTACGCGCGCGACGTGGCCGAGAGGTGCGGCGCGGTCTCGCACGTCGTCACGCCCACCGAAGACGACTTCATCGAGCTGCTCCCGAAGCTCGCCCACGTGATGGACGAGCCCGTCGCGGGACCCGGTCTCTTTCCGCAGTACATCGTGTCGAGGGAGGCCGCGCGGCGCGTGAAGGTCGTGCTCGGAGGTCAAGGCGGCGACGAGGTCTTCGGGGGTTACGTGCGCTACCTCGCGGCGTACTTCGAACAGGCCATCAAGGGCGCGATCCACGAGACCAACGAGGAGGCCGAGCACATCGTGTCGCTCGCGTCGATCCTGCCGAACCTCCCGGCGCTGCGGCAGTACGAGCCGATGCTCAAGCACCTGTGGCGCGACGGCCTCTTCGGCGAGATGGACGCGCGCTACTTCAGGCTCATCGACCGCAGCGGCGGCGCCCTCTCGCTCCTCACGTCGGACTTTCGCGACGCGTACCGGCCCGCCGTCATCTTCGAGCGCTTTCGCGAGGTGTTCAACCACCCCGACACGCGCTCGTACTTCAACAAGATGACCCACTACGACCTGGTCACCAACCTCCCCGCGCTGCTCCACGTCGAGGACCGCGTGACCATGGCGTCGTCGCTCGAGTCGCGCGTGCCGCTCCTCGATCACCGCATCACCGACGTGATCGCCGCGATGCCGCCCGTGATGAAGTTCAAGGGCGGAGAGCTCAAGTACGTGCTCAGGCGCGCGACGCCGGGGCTGCTCCCCGAGTCCGTCGCGTCGCGAAAGGACAAGATGGGCTTCCCCGTTCCGCTGCACCTCTGGGCGCGCGGTCGGGCGAGGGATTTCTTCTCCGACGTGCTCCTCTCGCGCCGATGCAGGGAGCGCGGGATCTTCGAAGCGCGCGCGCTCGAAGACCTCATGTCTCACGAAGAAGCCTTCAGCCGACGCCTCTGGGGCGTCGTCAACCTCGAGCTCTGGTACCAGACCTTCATCGACCCCGCGTAACGCCGCCGAGAGAGCAGAACCCCAAATGCCCCTCACGCTCACCCACCATCGCGTCACCGGCTGGACGGTGCGCAAGATCGCCGTCGTCGGACCGGGCATCGTCGGGATGCCCATGGCCGCCATGCTCGCCCACGCGCGCATCTGCGAAGGCACCGACACGCCCGCGACGGTGACGGTCATCCAGCGCGCGTCGCCCACCTCGGGGTGGAAGGTCGACGCCATCAACGCCGGTCGCTCTCCCATCGGCGGCGTCGAGCCCGACCTCGATCGCGTCGTGCGCGAGTCGGTCTCCGCGGGCCTCCTCTCGGCCACGTCGGACTACGGCGCGGCGCGCGACGCCGACGTGGTGCTCTTCTGCACGCAGACCGACAAGCGCGGACTCGCGCCCGACTACGGCCCCCTCTTCGAAGCCGTCGAAGGCATCGCCGCGGCCCTCCGCGATCGCCCCGAGGGGAACGTCCCGCTGATCGTTTTTGAATCGACGCTCGCGCCGTCGAGCATGGCGACGCTCGTGCGAGACCTCTTCGCGTCGCGCGGGCTCGAAGAGGGGCGCGACGTGCTCCTCGGCAACAGCCCCAACCGCGTGATGCCCGGTCGCCTCGTCGAGCGCGTGGCGCAGTCTGACAAGCTCGTCGCGGGCCTGCACCCCGACACGCCGGACCTCATCGCGAGGCTCTACGCGAAGATCGTCACGGGAGGTGTTCTCCATCGCGCCAACAGCATGACCGCCGAGGTGGTGAAGACCCTCGAGAACGCCTACCGCGACGTGCGCATCGCCTTCGCCGCCGAGGTGGCTCGCTGGTGCGACGCGCGCGACGTCGACTTCTTCGCGCTCCGCGCCGCCGTGAACGAGCGCATCGAGCAGGGCGACGCCGCCAACGCGGACCCCAACGCCGTGCCGAGCGGGGCTGTGCTCGTCCCCACCGTGGGCGTCGGCGGACACTGCCTCCCCAAAGACGGAATCCTCCTGTGGTGGCGCGCGATCGAGGCGGGCGAAGACACCGCGAAGAGCCTCATTCTCGAGGCGCGGCGCATCAACGACGCGTCGCCCGCCGAGACCCTGAAGCTCACCGGGCGACGCTTCGGCGCCGTGAAGGGCAGGCGCGTGACGCTCCTCGGCGCGGCGTACCGCTTCAACTCCGAAGACACGCGAAACTCCCCGACGCTCACGCTCGCGCGGCTGCTCCGCGAGGCGGGCGCGACGGTGACCATCCACGACCCGCACGTCTATCCCACCGATCAGAACCTCACGCGCGCGGGCCTCGCCGACGCGTTCACGCGCGACCTCGCGGCCTCCGTGGCCGACGCTGACCTCGTCGTGGTCTGCACCGCGCACCGCGAGTACCTCGACGGACGCGCGCACATCCTCTCGGCGGCGAAGCGCGCGGTGGGCTTCGTCGACGCCTGCAACGCGTGGAGGCGCGCCGACATCGAGCGCGAAGGCGTCGGGTACGCGGGCATCGGACGCGGATCAAGCGCTCCCTCCGAGGCGCTCGTGCGTGACGTGGTGAGCTCGTTCCGCGCCGTGGAGCGCGGTGTGGCGAATGAGGTCGAGGGGCTCTGTCGCTTTCTCAACGCGCGCTACGCGAGCGACGCCTTCAACGCCGTCGACTTCGCCGAGGTGCAACGCATCGCGCGGACCTGCGTCACCGGATGCGCAATCGTCGACGCGGGCGCCGTGGGCGAGGTGAGCGCCGAGAGCGGGTTCCGCGCGCGGCTCGTCGACGTGGCACGCGGGGTCGCGGTCAGCGCAGAAGCGCCCTGAGCTCCGCGACGATCGACTGGCCCGCGCGCCCGCCGCCGTAGAGCTCGACGGAGAAGTCGGGATGCGACGAGAGGGCCTCTTGAAAGGCGTCGTGGATCAGCTCGGGGCGCGCGCCCGCGAGGCGGTTGAAGCCCCCCTCGACGAGCTCGGTCCACTCGGTCTCGTCGCGGAGGGTCACGCAGGGGCGCTTGAAGAAGTACGCGTCCTTCTGGAGCCCGCCGCTGTCGGTGATCACCGCGCGTGAGCCCTGGATGAGGCTCACCATGTCGAGGTAGCCGACGGGATCGATGACCGTGAGGTCGAGGGCGATGCGCGCGCGCTTCACCGCCGCGGCCGTCCTGGGGTGCAGCGGCAGCACGACGGGCATCGACTCGGCGACCCCGTGGAGCCCGCGGAGGATCTCCTTGAGGCGCTCGCGGTCGTCGGTGTTCTCCGCGCGGTGCAGGGTGCAGAGGGCGAAGGGCCTGCCTCGCAGCGAGAGCCGGTCGAGGATCGTCGATCGCTCCGCCGAGAGGGCGCCGTAGTGCAGCGCCGTGTCGTGCATGAGGTCGCCCGTGAGGGCCACGCGGCACGGGAGCGCGTCGTAGCCCTCGGCGCGGAGGTTCTCGACCGCGCGCCACGTCGGGCAGCACAGGAGGTCGCTCATGCGGTCGGTGAGCACGCGGTTGATCTCTTCGGGCATCTGCGCGTTGAAGCTCCGCAGGCCCGCCTCGACGTGCGCCAGGGGGATGCCGAGCTTGCGCGTCGCGAGGGCCCCCGCCAGCGTGGAGTTGGTGTCGCCGTAGACCACCACCGCGTCGGGGCGCTCTCGCACGAGCACCTTCTCGATGCGCTCGAGCATGCGGCCCGTCATCGCCCCGTGCGGGAGCGAGCGCACCTCGAGGTCGTACGCGGGCGCCGGGATCGCGAGCTCTTCGAAGAACACGGCCGACATGTTCGCGTCGAAGTGCTGCCCCGTGTGAACGAGCACCTCGGTGAAGACCGGATCGCGCCGCAGCGCCCGGCTCAAGGCCGAAGCCTTGATGAACTGCGGGCGGGCACCCACCACCGTCACGAGCTTTCGCGGCGACGAGCCTTCCGTCATCACAGAGAGCTTAAGGCTCTGAACACACGTATGTGCAGAAATTAGCGCACGCAGGCGCGGGATACGCGCGCCGCCAGCGGCGACGAGGCGTGGTGGGTCATGAACGACGTCACCTCGAGCTCTCGCGCGCGACCGAGCTGACACTGCGCGATGAGCCTCGCGGCCTCGCGCTCGACGCGGAGCGCGCCACCGTGATGCTGCGTCGCGTAGCCTTCGAGCACACGGAGCGCGCGCTCGGGATCTCCCGCCTCCATCGCGACGTGGGCCTCTCGGAGCGCGGCGGTCTCGGCGACGAGGTCCGGCGCCTCTTCGAGCGGAACCGAGTCGATCCCTTCTCCCGCGGGGTGCGATGGCCTCGTTCGGGGCGCGGGGCGCGGATCGTCGACGACGGGCGAGGGCGCTGCGACGACGGGCGCGACGACGGGCGAGGGCGCTGCGATCGGGGCCGCGATGCGCGGGGGATCGACGCGCGTGGGCCTCGGCGAAACGTGGGTTGCGGTGATCGCAGGACGCGCGGGCGGAGACCTTTGCGCGCGCCACGACGCGACGGCGCCGACGCCGACGGCGCTGGTGAGCGCGAGGGCGACGAGGTACGGCGCAGCCGAAGCCGCGAGGGAGCTCGCGACGGCGGTGGAGGTGGTGGTCGCGGCGGCGCCCGTGACGAAGGCCGCTGCGCCGAGCTTCGCGATGAGGGCTCCGCGGACGCGCGCGCGGTCGTCGCGGTCGGGGTCGTCGCCGCCGCGGCTCGCGTCGACGATCGCGCGGAGGTCGGGCGTGGGGTGTGTCATGGCGACCTCCAGGTCTGTCGCGCGTGGAGCCTCGCGAGGGCTTCTTCGAGCTGATGGCGCGCGGCGCGGAGGCGCGCGTGCGCGGTGTTGACGTTGATCCCGATGGCCTGCGCGACGTCGGGCATGGGCATCTCTTCGAGCTCGGCGAGCACGAAGACCTCGCGCTTGTCGTCGTCGAGCGAGTCGAGCAGCGCGTGAAGGAGCCGCTTCGCCTCGGCGCGCTCCAACCCCTCATGCGCAGAGGCGCTCTCGGAGCGGGCTTCGGGGGCTTCTTCGAGAGGGCGCTCGCGCTTCGAGGGGCGGTGATCGCGCGCGACGCGGCGCACGATGCCGTAGAGCCAGGTGCGCAGCGAGGACCGTCCTTCGAAGCTCGCGAGGCGGTCATGGACGACGAGAAAGACGTCCTGCACGGCGTCGTCGATGGAGGCTTCGGGCACACCCAGGCGTCGGGCCACGCGCCACACGAAATCGAGGTGTTCCTCATAGACCTGGACGAAGCTGAGGGGCGCCGCGGCGGCCACGGAGGGCGTCGCGGGTCGCAGCCAGTTCGACATGATCGAGAGGCCCATCACGACCCGTGCGTGCAGCGGCGAGCGTCGATCCGTGATCAGAAGATCACCTCGGCGTCGATTTCGGTGAGGAGCCCCACGGGCGCGGGCTGAAACACCTCGCCCACGTTCTCGATCACGAAGCGCGGACGCACGAATGGAACGAGCGCCGACGCCCTCGCCGTGAAGGCCAGCCACGAGGCCACGGGGAGCTCGATCCCTGCGCCCGCGGAGGCTGCGATCCAGGGTTGGCGGTCGGTCCCCGGACGCGTCACGCCGAAGCCCGCGCCGGTGATTGCTCCCGCTTCGAGGCCCGCGCAGACGGTGGGCGTGACGGGCCGCGAAGGCCAACGGAGACAGGCCCCTGCGCCCGCGGTCCAGAGGTCGAAATCGCCGCCCGTCGAGGGCGATACGGTGTGTTCGTAGTGCTGTGACGGTCGCCAGCTCCCGTGCACGAAGACGCGCCATCGACCACGCACGATCGAGACACGCGCCGCGGGGCCTACCGCGAACGACGGCAACGGACCGAGGTCACCGCGCGCGCCGAGGGCGACCCTCACGCGCCATGCGCGAGGCTGCGTGGCTCTCGGTGGAGGGAGTGGCTCGTTCGTCGCGACGCGCGGTGTTTCGGGTGGCGGTGGTTGCGCGGGCGGCGTCGGCGGAGGCGCGATCGGCGGTGTGGGCGCAGCGACGGGAAGGCCAGAGACGGGGGCCGGTGGCGCGGTGCGCGCGCGCATGGCGGGGTCGATCATCCACGCGAGGATGACGGCGACGGCGTCGGCGAGCTCGGGGCACGACGCGGCGTCGAGGGTGCGTGTCCCCGTGGCTCCGCGGGTCTCGGTGGAGAGTGACGCGCGCCATCCGTGGGAGGGGTTGGGTGCGATGCGCGCGGTGATGTGCACGGGCTCGGCGACGTCGGTGTCACCGATGAGCGCGGCGATCTGCGCGCGAACGGTCTGCTCGTTCGGGCAAAGGGGAGGCGCTTCCCACGAGAGGGTCCAGGGGGGCGTTTGCGCAGACGCCGACGAGGCCCACGAGAGGGCGACGCAGAACCACGGAGCGATGCGTGAGGGTCTCATCACGGAGGGAGTTCGGGAGCCGCGAGGATACCGT
>JBPOHC010000810.1:0-6142 GCA_052035985.1 Myxococcota bacterium
CTGATGGACGTCTCCGACGACGCGTTCTGATCTCCGCTCCGAAGTCCCAGACATCCCCGATGACGCGCGAGTGATCGCGCGCGAAGCGTCAGTGAGCGACGTCTGCGCGTCAGTGCGCGCGTGCGAAGCGTCTGTGAGTCGCGTCCGCGCGTAAGAGAGTCGCTGCCGCGTGTCAGGTAGTTGCTGCCGCGTGTCAGGGAGCGCGCGGGAGATGTCAGAGAGTGTCCGCGAGCGTTCAGAGATGCGCTTTCACGCGCTGGGGAGTCGCCTCCGAGGCGCAGATGTCTCCCGGCGCGCTCCAGATGTGCTCTTCAGCGGCTCAGATGTGGTGCAGAGCGGGTCAGATGTCTGCCAGAGCGGCTCGGATCGTTGGTGGAGCGGCTCAGATGTGAGGCAGAGCTGGCCAGAGGCGTGACTGAGCGCGTGGGTCCTGCAACTGAGTGATTCGAGATGTGCGTTTGAACGCGTCTGGGACATGCGTTCGGGCGCCGGGGAGGCTCTCGGCGGCAGTGGCGCACACGCTTCCCGGGCATCGACCACGTCGAGCGCGTGTTCGTGGGCACCCTCGGGACATCGCACGACGCACCGAACGGACCTTGTGGTGCTGGGGTTCACTCGGCCCGTTTCCGCATGGCGCGACGCCGATGCTCGCCCCGTGGTGAAGAGGATGTTGGAAACGTCGTTGCCATGCGCAACGAGTGGTTGACCCACCCGCTCGCGCGCGCTTAGCGTGCGGCCCTCAAGAGAGAAACGAATCGGGGGATTCGTGACAGACGTACCGCGACCCGATCGACGGGTCTGCGGCGGCACTCCGGGAGGGAAACACCATGGGAAGATCGTCATTCGCGGTTCTATCGCTGCTCGCTGTGTTGGGATGTTCCCCGGCAACGAACGGCGGTGGAGGGGGTTGGGCAGACACCGACGCCGCGCGGCAAGACACCGGCGCGGCGTGCATGTCTCCGATGGCTGTGTGTGCGAGCGCGTGCGTCGACCTCCAATCAGACGCGCTGAACTGTGGCGCTTGCGGGCGGGCGTGTGACGCCTCCGCTGCCTGCGTGATGGGCGCATGTCGGGTGACCTGCGCGAGCGGGCAGTCCGCCTGCGCAGGAGCCTGCGTAGATCTCCAAAACAACGCCCTCAACTGCGGCGCATGTGGACGCGGATGCGATGGGGCTCAGAGCTGCCAGGGCGGAGCCTGTGTCGCCGGGTGTCCATCTCCTCGCGCGGTCTGCAACGGAGCGTGCGTCGATCTTCAGAGCGACGCGCTCAACTGCGCCGCGTGCGGCCACGCGTGCGCCGCGGGACAGAGCTGCGTGGGCGCCCGTTGCGAGACCGTCTGTGCCGCGGGGCAGACGAGCTGTGGTGACCGCTGCGTCGACACGCTCTACGACGTGAACAACTGCGGCGCCTGTGGCGCGGCGTGCCCGAGCGGCCTGTCGTGCGTCTCAGGGGG
This sequence comes from Myxococcota bacterium, assembly GCA_052035985.1. Taxonomy (GTDB): domain Bacteria; phylum Myxococcota_A; class Polyangia; order Polyangiales; genus CAISKJ01. The sequence goes on from JBPOHC010000810.1 coordinate 1,454, forward strand.
CTGCCGCTCGATGTCGACGCCCGACGCGAGCGTGCCGATCGACGTCGGAGGCGGCGCGACGTGCTCTCCCGCGGGCCTCGGCTCGGCGCTCGGCAGCGGCGTCGCCTCCGGGTCGACGTCAGGGCGCGGCTCCGCGCACACGCCCCCGGCGGGATGCACGGGCACCGACACCACGACATCTCCCGACGCGGTCTTCGCGTGGACTGCGCCCTATGGGGGAACGTTCACGTTCGACACCACGGGCTCGGCGTTCGACACCGTGCTGACGCTTCGCAGCGGGTCATGCACGGGCCCTTCGCTCGGGTGCAACGACGACATCGTGAACGGCACGGTGCAGGCGTCAACGCTCACGCTGACGCTGAGCGCGGGACAGACGGTGCTCGTCGCGATCGACGGCTTCGGGGGCGCGAGCGGCACGTTCGTCTTGAACGTGAGCGCGGGCGGAGGGAGCGACGCCGGTCCACCCCCAGACGTGGCCCCCGTCGACCCGTGCGGCGGCGTCACCATCGACGGTCGCTGCGCGAACGCGACGACCGTCGAGTACTGCAACATCCCGACGGAAGGAACCGGAGTCCCCACGCTCGAACGCGTCACGTGCGGAGCGGGCGAGCGCTGCGCACTCAGCATCGATGGCATCGCGACCTGTCAGCTCACGGCGCCTTGCCGCGAAGGCGCCGAGCAGTGCATCGGCGCGACGCAGCTCCGTCGGTGCGTAGGCGGAGCGTGGGTGACGAACGCCTGTCCGCGCGAGTGCATCGGGTCGCCGGTCGGAGACTTCTGCGCCGCGGACCTCTCCGTTCGCCCGGTCACGGGCAGGGTCACCTACGTCGCGCGCGCCCCGAACAGCACGACGCGCCCGACCGATTGGAGCACCTCGACCTTCTCGGCTTTCGCGCAGGCGTTCCTCGTCGTGTCGGTGCATCAGTACGCGGACGGGACCATCGGGTACCTCGACGCGACCGTCACCTCGGTAGGGACCGTTGACGGCGGTCGCTTCTCGCTCCGCGTGCCGACGCTCGCGACGAGCGCGGATCACATCATCGTGCTCGCTGCCGCGGGAGACGGAGTCGGGGGATTGCGCTACGTCGTGGCCACCCCTCAGTTCGCCACGGCGGGTCAGCAACGAACCGCCGCGAGACCACCGATGCCCCAGATCTGGGCGTGGCGATGGTCCGCGAACACCTTCGTCTCGGGCGACACGCTGACCGTCACGGAGTCAATGGGGTCGGGCGCGGCGAGGATCTTCGACTACCTCCGCTTCACGTACGGCTTCGCGAGAGATCAGTTCGGACGCGACGGCCTGAAGCTCGTGGCGTGGTTCCAGAGCGGCACGTCGTGGGATTGCGGAAAGTGCATGTGGCAGAGCCCCACCACGCTCTTCGGCACCGGTGCCTCGCCTGGCCAGCGCTTCGCCGTGCAGGGCTTCTTCGACGGCTCGAACACGCAGGCGTACTGGGCCGACGCGGTGACCGCGCACGAGTTCGGCCACTGGATCATGGACAGCTACAGCGCCGCCCCCAGTGAAGGCGGTCGGCACACGTTCGGCGGGCATGTCTACCCGGGGATGGCCTGGTCCGAGGGCTTCGCGACGTGGTTCAGCTCCGACGTTCGAAACAGCTCGCTCTACTACGACAAGCAGGGGTCGACGTTCCTCTGGTTCGACACCGCCGCGAGGCAGTACGGCCCCGGCACCTCGACGCTTCCCTGGGGGCGACCGCTGCCATCCCGAGGCTTGCAGCAGACCATCGACGAGAACGAGGTCGCGGCGATGATGTGGACGCTGCGCGCGGGCGGAGCCTCCTCCCCGTCGATGTACCGCGCGCTCGCGTCGGGGAGGATGCAGGGTCCGACCTTCGCGCGCGGGTACCGCGCGTGGCGGTGGAGCGCGCTCAACTCCGCGGGAGACCCGATCGGCGCGACGCAGTCCATCACACCCGCGCCGTACTTCGCAGACTTCCTCGACGCGCTCGGTTGCAACGGCTTCAGCCGAAGCGCGATCGACGCCGCGACGCAGCCGTCTCTCTACTACCCCTACCCGAGCGCCTCGCCGCTCTGCTTCTGAGCCACGGAGCCACCGTCATGTTCACCCGCCCACTCCTGACGCTCGCGGTGTTCGCGCTGCTCTCGTGCGCGGAGCGTCGCGCCACGCCTCCCGCGGCCGTTCCCCCCGTCGCAGCAATCACGCCCCCCCTCGCGGAGAGGCGTCCCGACGCGCCACTCCGCGACGGCGTCGCGAGCCCGCTGCAAGCGTCGTGGGTCACAGTACTGCGCGACGATCACCACGCGGTGCTGCGCGCGCGTGTGGAGCGCAGCGCGAGGCTCAACCTGCCGCTCACGCTGACGGTCACGGTCCCCAACGGCGTTCGCATCGAACGCGGCGCAGCGTCGACGCTCCTACCCCCAGCGACGCAGGAGCCCACCCTCGAACTCGAGTACGAGCTCTCGTTCGCCCACACACCCGACGAAGACGTGACGCTCTCCGTCGATGGCGACACCGACGCGATGGGGCTCCACGCGAGAGCGCCCTACCGCTTTGGTAGACCGGAGCCCGAGGGACCGCGCCCCGTCGCAAGCGGTCCCGCGATCGTGCTCGGCGGCCTCAATCTCGGCCGCGCCGTCCCCGCGTCCCCATGAGTCCCTGAGCGCGAGGGTCGTCTCCCTCGACGCGCTTCTCGCCGCTGGCGCGCATTTGGTAGCGTGCGACGCGGCGACGAAGCGCCGGGAGCGACACTCGTGAGAATCCACAGCTTCTCGTTCACCGATCTTGAGACGGACTGGCACCTCGACGCGGCCGAGTTCGACAGTCTGAACCTGCTCGTCGGGATCTCTGGCGTCGGCAAGACCCGCATCATCGAGTCGCTGCGGACGGTGACTGCCGTGGCGATCGATCGGCCCGTGCCGCTCCCGCTCGCCGCGTGGTCGTTGCGCTTCGAGCACGACGACGTGGACTACGAGTGGAGCGCGTCGATCGAGCGATCGAACACGCAGCGCGGAGGGCGCGCCTTCACGAAGGAGAGGTTGCTCCGAATGGGGGAACCGCTGGTCGAACGGACCGGTAACGAGCTCATCTTCGCCCGAGAGAGACAGCCGAAGCTCGACCTCACGACGAGCGCAATCGACCTGCTCGCGCCAGAAGACGCGATCGAACCCGTCCGGCGCGCGTTCGAGCTGATGCTCTTCAGCCTGTTCAGCGGCGAGCACCACCAGGAGATGCACCGCCCCTTCGACGTCCCTGAACGCTGGATGGCCGTCGAGGAGATCGTGAAGGAGAAGCGTGATCTCCTCGCAGACGAGCCTCGACTGGAGAGGCCCGCGGGCAGCGATCGAGAGGTCTCGACCCGAAGCGTTTTCGTGTTTGACCTCTACCTCATGCAGGAGGTCTACCCCGATCAGTTCGAAGCCATCGCAGCGCGGTTTCGCGAGGTCTTCCCCTCCGTTGAAGCCATGCGCGTGAAGCGCGACGCCGAGTCACATCGCGAGCGCTTCTCCGTCGAGCTGCGAGAGTCGTCGGGCACCTGGGTGCCGCAAGCCATGATCTCCGCGGGGATGCTCCGCACGCTCGTGTACCTCTACGAGTTCGAGACGGCGCCCGCGAAGTCCGTCGTGTTGATCGACGAGTTCGAGGGAAGCCTCGGCGTGAACTGTCTCCCGACGGTGACCCGCGCGCTCACCGAGCGCGACGACTGCCAGTTCATCATCACCAGCCACCACCCCTACGTCATCAACAACATCCCCATCGCCCGCTGGAAGCTCGTCGAACGCAACGGGAACGTCGTCCGGCTGAGGTCTTCTGCGACGATTCCGGCGTTGCAGCGGGCATCACACCACGAGGCCTTCCTGCGGCTCATCAACCTCGACGCCTACGCCGAGAGCATCCGATGAACCTGTATGTGCTCCACGAGGGCGCGGTCACCGAAAAGAAGGTGTACCGCGCGTGGATTCGTCACCGGTTCGGCGATCACATGCGTGAGGCCGAGGCCGCGTCCGAGCTGGATCACGACGCGTTTTTCCTCATCGCAGGGGGCGGCTATCCTTCCTACGGCCCGTTCATCGACAACGCGGTGAGGGAGGTTCGAGACAATCCCAACATCGATCACCTCTTCGTCTGCGTCGACAGCGAGGAGTGGACGAGGGAGAGGCGTGCCGAGGACATCTCGTCGAGGCTCGACGCCGCCGCAGAGAAGCACGACCTCCGCGCACGGAATCCCGACGTCGTCGTGCACGTCATCGTGCAGCATTGCTGCATCGAGACGTGGTTCTTGGGCAACCACCGGTTCTCGCTGCGTCAGCCTCCGACGAAGCGCCTCACCGAGTACCTCGCTCACTACGACGTTCGCGCCGACGACCCGGAGGTCATGCCGACCCTCGTGAAGAGCGACCATCGTTCCCCGCAAGCGTTTCACCAGGCGTACCTCCGTGAGCTCATCCAGAACGCCGACCCGCCCTTGAGCCGCTACACGAAGTCACGCCCGGACGTCGTCTGCACGCGCGACTACTTCGACGCGCTTCGAACGCGGACGAACGACACGACGCACCTCGCGAGCCTCCGCCACCTGTTCGACGTCTGGGACGACATCGCGTAGCGCCCGCCGCGCCTCCGGCCTCCCTCCCACTCAAGTCCCCGCGCGCCTCCGCCGTACAGAAGACCCGAGCGCCAACGCTTCCCCTCCCCCGGCGCTCGCACTTCCC
>JBPOHC010000556.1:0-5513 GCA_052035985.1 Myxococcota bacterium
GCGTGCGACGCAGGAACGTGAGGCTCGACCGCACGCTCGGGTCGTGCGTGAAGCAACGGACGTTCACGACGCGCCCCATCTCCTCCCAGCCGCAGACGGCGACGAGCTCGTTCACGATCGCTTCGAGGGTGATCCCGTGCAGCGGGTTGTTCATCTGCGGCGTGGCCATCGGTGCCTCCGGGGTACCGCATCGGGCCACGCGCCGTCTACGTCACGAGCCCGCGTCACCCGCTGCGGATCGGGAGCACCCTCGCCCTGCGGATCGTCGCGACGCAGCGCACGGCCGCGGCGACGGCGGACTCTGTAGGCGCGAAGGTCCACGAGAGCGTGGCCTTGGGCGGTCTCACGGAGAGCGTCGGCACGTCGACGGCGGCGATGACCATCAGCGCCGCGCGCACCTCGGGCGTGAGCACGTGAACGAGCGCCGTGGGCCCGCACTCGACGTGAAAGAACGAGTCGAAGCGCGCGTCGCCGACGCCGTCGCGACGACGCGTACGCAGCCCGCGAAAGAGCGACTCGGTCCACGTCTCGGGACGCGCAAGCAGCCACGGGAGCCCGCGCGGCACGGTCGTCCACGCGCGCAGCTCGCGCACCGTGCCGGCGTCGCCACGGACGCCCTGGCCCGCGAGCTGGAGGACCACAGGCTCCCCTTCGAAGCGCAGCGCGGCGCGGGCGCTGTAGACGAACAGGCGATCCGACTGTGCGACGCCCACTTCGAAGCGCGCGTCGGCGTCGAGGCTCCGCGCCACGCGGATGAAGTCGCGGGTCAGCGTGTGCCCGCCCGCGAGGGCGTTCGCGAGGTCGGCGGTCGCGGGCGCGATGAGCCCCTCGGGCTCGGAGACGGCGCGCCACCCGGCCTCGTGCGCGTCGAGCCCGGCGAAGACCTCCTCGAAGCGACGCAGGTAGCGCTCGAAGGCGTCGATGGCCGCGGTGACCGACGCCGCGTCGCCGCGCGTGAGGAGCGTGCCCGCTTCGTCGCGGAGCGCGTCCAACATCTCGGCGTCGTCGTCGGGGATGCAGCGCCAGAACGCGCGTGTCACCCGGGCATCGCAGTCATCGACCCTGCGCCGCAGGGCCTCGACGCGGAGCCGGAGCGCGTCTCGATCGTCGCGGTACACGGGCATCGCGAGGGTGGCGACGCTCAGCCGTCGAGCGCGCGCTGCGCGAGGAGCTCGTCGCGCTTCGCGTCGCCCTTCAGGAACCACTCCGTCGGCTCGTGGAACGTCGCCGCCGCGAGGGCGCCCGAGTCGTGCTTCTGCCGCGTGCGGAGGATCGCGTAGGGCGCGCCGCCGCGCCCCGAGCGCGCGCCGATGCCCGTTGCGCCGTCGCGGATGTCGTCGGCCACGAGGGCCTCCCACGCGCTCCAGCGCGCGCGCTCGTCGACCGCGGCGAGGCGATCCGCGTAGGGCTCGAGGACGCGCGCGAGCTGGCTCTCGCCGCGGCTGAACGCGGTGAACGCGAGGAGCACGGCCCACGTGCCGCCGAGGTCTGTCGGCGCGAGCGCGGGGGCGAGGTGCGGTCGCGCGCGCGCGAGGTGTCGGCGGAGGTTCGCGAGGCCCACGGCGGTCTGGTCCGCGACGGCGGTCTTCCACGCGCCGGGGACCATCGTCGCGGGGTGTCCGAGGAGCCCCACCACGAGCTCGGAGTCGGCGAGCGCGCCCCAGCTGTTGTACTCGGCGCGCGGGTCCGGCGCGGGCGCGGGCTGATCGCGCAGCCCCGCCTCGGTCTGAAAGTAGCCGATCTCGTGGAAGCGCTGCCGAGCGTTCCCGTCGACCGTGTCCTCATCGCCCCGCGCAAACGCCGTGAAGCCCAGGAACACCGTGGGCGGCGCGCCGGGCCACGCGATCGGCGCCATCGCCCGGAGCCGCTTTCCCAGCTCGTCGCCCCACCGTCGCTTCATCCGCTCGAGCCGCTCCTCCGCGTAGTTCGCGGGGATCCCCTTGCGCCACTCGGTGCTCATCTCGTCGACTCCCTCCCGGCGATCAGCGCCGCCCCATCGTCGCGCGGACGGCGCCGCGCTACACCGCGTCGGCGACGAGCGCGAGCAGGTCGTCGAGCGTCTTCACCACCGACGCGATGTCCGCCAGCGTCTTCGCGCGCTTCGCCGCGTCGTCGGCGGCCTCGCCGAGCGCGCGGTTCACCTCGCCGAGCCGCTCGTTGGCCGCGGAGAGCGCGCGTGTGCGCCCCTCGAAGTCCGCGCCCGCGAGGCGCACGGCGCGGTCGGTGAGCTCATTCGAAAGCCCCGCCGCGGCGGAGCGCGCCTCCGGGGTCGCGCGGAAATCAAAGGCCGCCCGCTGGCACGCCTCGATGAGCCGCTGGAGCTGGTCCTGATCGATCCTCTCGGCCATCGCAGTCCTCCTCGAAGTGTTCAGCCGCCGCCCGCGTCGCCGCGCACCCCCGCGTCGCCGCGCGCCCCCGCGTCGTCTCGGCTCCCGAGCGTCGCGGGCGCGTCGGACTCTCCGTCGCCGTCGACGGCGCGCTCGCGTCCGCGGAGGTCGTTGAACGCGGTGACGAAGGTGGTGATGCGCGCCGCGAAGAGCTCCATCGCGCTGGCGAGGCGCTGGCTCGACGTCGCGGCCGAGCCGGGGTCTCGCGCGAAGCGCACGAGGGCCTCGTGGGCGTCGCGCATCGCGCGGATCATGCGCGTGGGGTTGGCGCTCTCGTAGCCCTCCTGGAGCTGGATGACCTCCTCGAGCTCGTCGAGAAAGTCCCGCCGCTGCTGGCGCGACCACGCGGCGTAGTGGTTGTTGTAGTGGGTCGCGCACGTGGTGAGCACGTCGCGCGTGCGGAGCTCGTGCATCCGGTCGACGGTGAGCGCGAGGTCGCGCTCCAGAAAGTCGAGCACCGACTCGACGGAGGGCCCCGCTGCGAGGATCGACCGGCGCAGCTCGGCGCGCGTGCGCCCCTCGAGGTACGTCTGCCCGATGGCGCCCACGATGGCCCCGATGGGGCCCGCGACGGCCGTGAAATCGCTCTCGCCCGCGAGGGTGCGAACGCGCGTCTCGAGGCCGCCGAGGCGCTGCCCGAGGGAGCTGCTCGCCTCGGCGAACTGCGCCGGAGCCTCGGTGTTCGAGAGCTCGGCGAGGCGCTGCGCGTAGCGGCCCACGAGCTCGAGCGCGTCGAGCCGCGCCTGGATCGCGTTGCGGGGAAAGGGCGGGTCGAAGAGCTGCTGATACGAGAGGAACCCCGGCGGCGGACGGTCCGTCTCGACGGGGCGCTCCGGCGGCTCGGAGCACACCGAGACCATCCATTGACCGCGGCGGTTCCAGCGGTTGAGGCCGGTGTAGAGCTCGGCGAGCGCGGGCGACGCGTCGTCGTAGCTCTCCTGAAAGGTCTTGACGTGTCGGCTGTACGCCTGCGCCGAGCCGCAGCTCGTCGCGAGCACCGCCAGCGCGACCCCGCACCACTTCGCGTCCATCGGGCGCAGAGTGTCGTCGCAGCGGGCTCGCGAGGTCAAGCGGCGCGTCACCAGGTCCCCGCGACGACCCCCTGCACGTTGCAGCGCCCCTCGGCGTCGACGGAGACGTTCACCTTGAGCCCGAGGTCGGCGATGCGCTTCGCGAGCGCGACGCCGAGCGACCCCTGCACGCCGCCGCGCTCCGTCGCCACGGAGAGTTCGAAGCCCGGCCCCTCGACCGTGAGCCCCGCGGCGATGGGCGTCGTGCGCAGCGAAGACCACTCGTTCGCGCCGTCGCCGCGCACCGACAGCTTGTTGACGCGAAAGCCCACGTGCCACCCCGCGGCCACGCGCTGCCGCACGGCGATGGAGCCGTTGAGCCACTGCGCCGCCGCGGTGTCGCTCCACCCGAGGCCCTCGGAGTTGAAGCTCACGCGCACCGTCGCGTCGGTGTCGGCGGTCACGTAGCGGTACGCGAGCTCGACGTAGACGCGCTTCTTGTCGACCCAGAAGTCCGAGAGCGACACGCCCTTCGACACGTTCGACGGTCGGCGGAGCTCGCCCTGCGCGATGAGCTTCGCGAGGCGCGGATCTCGCCGCGGAGACACCGCGGACATCATGCGCATGTGCCGCGCCCAGGCGACGTCGAAGTCGGTCTCGGAGACCGTGATGGCCTTTCCGTCGGCGTGCCAGTTCTGGATCGTGAGGGTGCGCTTCGTCTGGTCGAAGCCGCTCACGACGGCGTAGTGGCCGCCGCCGTTCGACCAGCCCACGTTGACCGCCACGGGCATCCCGCTCGCGACGAACTGCTTGAGCCGCGGCAGGTCCGTCGAGAGGCTGATGGCGGTCAGGCCCCGGCGCGCGTACTCGCGGTCGACCTGGAGGTTGTAGCCCGCGACGCCGGGCACCCCCGCGACGCCCGGGATGCCGAAGGGCCCCGGGAGCTGCGTGTCGACGTCATCGAGGAAGACGGGCTCGCCGGCGGCCTTGAGGATCGTCGCCACGGCGGTCTCGCCGCACGACGAGTCGAGCTGCGAGTACCCATCGACGGGGAGCTCGACGCGGTCGGGCAGCTTCGACCCCGGCGCGAAGCCGCGCACCGACTCGTCGAGGAGCGACTGCGCCGCGTCGGACGCGAGCGCGAGCCCGCTGTCGATGAGGAGCCCGAGGGCCTTGTGAAAGGGCCGACGGATCGCGTCGGGGATGCGGTCGACGACGCCGTAGAGCGTGTCGGTCGCGGGCCTCGCCGCGCTCGCGATGAGCAGCGCGGGCACGACGCTGAAGGCTGACTCCGCGCGCAAGAGGTCGTCGAGGGTCGCGTCGTCGCCGAGGGAGTGCGAGAGCGCCGCGTAGGTGGGGCCGAAGAACCGCGCGCGCGCGGCCTCGACGTCGAACGACGCGGTCGGAGGGTTGAGCTCCATGCGCGTTCCCGCCTGCGGGTGAGGGGTGAGGGTCATGACGTGCGACGGCGCGTCGAGCGCTGCGCGCCAGAGCGGCGTCACGAAGGTCGGGTTGAGCGTCGGCGCGGGCGCAGCGGGCTTCTTCGGATCGTTCCCCATAGGAGCCGCGGAGGATGCCACGCGAGGCGCCGCGTTGTCTCCCTGGCGATCGGGCGGTCGCGTTCGCGCGACGGCGATGACGGCCGCAGCGTCGTGATAGAAAAGCCTCGACCGTGACGCGCGCTCGACCGCACCCCTCGATCAGGCTGCTCTCGATGGCGTTTGGCGCGCTCGCCGGGTGCGCCTTCGAGCTTCGCGACATCGTCGTCGACGATGCCTGGGCGCCCGACGCGCCCCCTGCCGACGCCGCGGCCTTCGACGCATCCGAAGTCATCGACGCGCTCGAGGTGACGCGCGGTGATGACGGCGCTCCGTCGCTCCCCGACGCGACCGCGACGCCCGACGCGACGGCGGTCCCCGACGTGACCGTGACGCTCGACGTGACGGTGCTCCCTGACGCGACGCTGATTCCCGACGCGGTGGTCGTTCCCGACGTCGCGGTTCGCGACGCGGTCGACGTCGTCGACGTGGCCGACGTGCGGGACGCGGCCGATGTGCTCGACGCGCCGAGCGGGCCCGCGGGCAATGCCTGCACGGTGCTCGGCGCGATGGGCGGC
>JBPOHC010000066.1:0-5596 GCA_052035985.1 Myxococcota bacterium
CAGGAGTTCGACGACCTGCTCACCCTCCTGCGCTACGCCCAGGGCGTCGATCGCCTGGTGCTCGTAGGCGACCTCGTCGCGCGGGGCCCCGACTCCGCCGGGGTCATCGACCGCGCGGCGAAGTACGGCGCCGAGGCCGTGCGCGGCAACCACGACGAGAAGGTGCTGTCGTGGTGGCGCGTCGCGCAGCGCGCGGGCCGGCGCCGCGCCTCGCAGCTCGTGCCGCTCTCTGAGAAGCACGAGCAGGTGGTGCGCACGCTCCGCCCGGAGCACTACGAGCTCCTCGACTCCCTCCATTGGACGTTGCCGCTGCCCGCCCACGGCATCCTCGTGGTGCACGCGGGCGTCGACCCCACGCGGCCGCCCGAGGAGACCCCGCGGGACCTCATGGTCTCGATCCGCAGCGTCGACGAGCAGGGCGCCGCCACCCGCAAGCTCACCGGCACGCCCTGGGCGCGGGTGTGGCCCGGTCCGCAGCACGTGGTCTTCGGCCACGACGCGCGGCGCAACCTCCAGCTCGAACCCAACGCCACGGGGCTCGACACGGGCTGCTGCTACGGCCGCGAGCTCACGGCCATCCTCCTGCGCGAGGGAGAGGCCCTGCCCGTCGAGATCACCGAGCGTCGCAAGCGCCTCGTGTCGGTGACCGCGCGTGCCGCGTACTGCCCCACGGGCACCGGCGACGGCCCAGAGTAGTCTGTTACGTCGCGACCAGGAGCCCTCTCGCGAGCGACTCCCGCACGAAGCCGAGCACCTGCGCGCGCACTCCATCGGGCGTCGCACCGCACGCCTCCGCGAAACTCCCCACGGCATCACGCACGGTGTCTGCCGCGTCGAGGAGCCCGAGCAGCACCCACGTGGGTTCCGTGAGCTCGCGGTCGGACCACTCGGCGCCCGTGAACCTCACGACCCATCGAGGTTCGAGCGCGGAGTCGGGCTTCGCGCGCTCCTCGATGTAGATCGCGTCGGGGTTGGCGCGCACCGTCGACGTAAGGAGCTTCGCGTCATCGCGCGTGGCGATCGAGAGCGCCTCGCCGAGCTTCGAGAGCACCTCTGCGTCGAAGCCTCGCAAGCCCTTCACCGGAAGCGTGATCGTGAAGCCCGCGTCGACCGTGCTCGCCGTCGAAACAGCCGCCAGCGCGTGCGTGAACTCCTCGACGCCCATCGCGCGGAGGTGCGCGCGGTATCGCAGCGCGGCGTCTCTCCACGCGGGGCCGAGGTCGGGGTCGATGAGCGAGGCGTACGCGATGCTGAAGGTGTCGGGGTCGTGTCCCTTCGCGGCGAGCACCACGAGGTCGAGCGCCGATCGCCCGAGCGCCGCGCGCAGCCTCGCGTGGAGGGGCGCCTTGGGGCGCACCGCGGAGTCGAGCAGCACGAGCGCGCGACCGCCCGGCGCGAGGTGCGACGAGAGCCCTTCGAAGAGGCGGATCACGAGCTCGTCACCCATCGGTCCGCCGTGCGCGAAGGTCGACGCCGCGACGTCAGGCGGGTGCGCGATGAACGCGGGCTGCGACACGATGAGGTCGAAGCGCTCGCCCGCGACGGCCGAGAACATGTCGCTCACTTCGAAGCGCGCGGAGAGGCCGTTGAGCCTCGCGTTGAAGCGCGAGAGGGCCACGGCGCGCACCGAGATGTCGACGCCCACAGCGTCCGTCGCGCCGCGCGCGGAGGCGATGAGCGCGAGCGTCCCTGCGCCGCAGCCGACGTCGAGCACGCGCTTGAGGTCGCGCGTGGGCATCGCGCGTGCGAGCTGGAGCGTGGTGGGTCCGGGGCCCATCACGGCCTCGCCGCCGCGGTTGAGGTCATCGCCGACGATCCAGAGTCCGCGAAGGGGCGTGATGCGGAAGGGGCAGCGCGCGAGGTCTCCGTTGAGCGAGAGCGCGCCGGCCTTCGTGAGCGCTTCGAAGAGGTCGGCGCCGAGCGCGGCAGACACGCGCTCGATGGAGACGGCGGTGTCGTAGGTGAAGAGCAGCGCGAGGTCTCGCCGCGGCGTCGGCGCGTTCATCCACGCGTCACGCAACAGGGGGAGGCGCAGCGCGTCGAGCATCGCGGGAGCGATCGACTCTCCCTCGGCGAGCGCGCCCTCGTCGTAGCCGACCTCGGCGAGTCGTTCGCGGAGCGCGGTGAGCGTGGCGTCGGTGAGTGAGGCGAGACCTTCGAGCGGAGGGAGCGAGCGCATGGGGCGCGGACTCTATCGCTCTCGGAGGCGGCCGTGTCAGCCTGGAGGCAAGAGCCTCAGGTCGAGTCCGCCGGGATACATGTACGAGGTATAGGTGGCGGTTCCGTAGACCTTCACGCCGAGCGGAACGCCCTCGCGGGTTCGAAGCTGATGGCGGCCCGGTGAGACGGGCGCGTGGAGAATGGTCCAGGGCCCGAGGGTCTCGGAGGTGCCGTTGAGGGGAGCTCCGTCGAGGAGCACCTGCGCGCCGCGCGGCGCGACGACGCCGAAGTAGTTCGCGAGGTACGTGTCGGGCACGAGCACGTCGTAGCGGTCGCGGAACTGCTGCGTGGGCACCTCGTAGACCATCGCGGGGTCGCCCGTGTCGGTCGCGACGGACCCCTGCCCCATCATGAACTGCGCGACGAGGATGGGCTTCGACGCCACCACGCGGAACGACCCCGTCGCGAGGATCTCGACCACCTCGCCCGCGCGCATCTGGAGCGACGGAGACACCGACGGCGGATCGAAGCGCACCACCGTGTCGTTCGAAGGCGCCACCATGCGCACCACGGACCCCACGCGTCGGTCGCGGAGGTCTGCGATCACGTAGTCGCGCCCGAGCGCCTCGATGGGGAGCACCTGCTCCTCGAGGTGATCGCACGCGGGCCTCGACTGCGGGACGTTGGTGCAGTCGTGCCCTGCGTACACGGCCACCGGCGCGCTGGCCTCGACGATGGCGCCGCTGAGGTCGCCCGAGGTGTCTCCGACGATGAGCGCGACGTCGCCGGGCATGAGGTTTCCGCGCTCGATGACGCCCGTCGCGTCTGCGGTGCTCACGCCGTGACGCGCGGGGAGGCGCACGGTGACCGAGGTCGTCTCGCCCGTGATCGCGGTGACGGCGATGAAGCCTCCGAACGCGATGGGCGCTGTACCCACGGGGACGGGAGGCACCCAGTGGGGCGCCGTGAGCACGAGGTACCGCTGCGTGAGCGAGCGCTGCGAGAGGAGCAGCGACGCGTCGTTGGTGAACGAGAAGACCGCGCGGCCCTCGGGCGTCATCTGCTGGAAGGTCAATGGATTGAACTGATACGCGGCGACGGGGGCCGTGGCCTCGATGTGGTACGCGCCGCCCTGCACGACGCCCGATCGGCCCGGCGGATACGCGGCGCAACGCTCTCCGCGCGCGCCGGTGCAGCCCGGGTTCGAGGTGTTGAACTGCACGAGGCCCTGCACCCACGGGAGCGTGATCGCGCGCACCTCGCCCGCCGAGAGCGTCGCCTCGGTGGGGGCCGTGAGCGCGCCGCCTGAGATGCGCACGCTCACCTCGAACGACTGCGGGTTCGCGAGGGCCACCGCGAAGGGAAAGCGCGAATAGAGCTGGCTGTTGGGCGTCTGCGTGGCCCAGTACGAGCACCCGAGGTACGGGCGCACGCCGTCGGGCACCGCGCAGGGATCGCCGCAGCGTCCGTCGGTGCAGCGTTGGCCCATGCTCGAATCGCACGCGGTCTGATCGATCCAGCGGCTCCCGTCGGTGGCGCAGCGCTGCGGAACCTCCGGGCGATCGGGGTTGCAGCGGAGACTCTCGGGGAGGCACCCGAGGCAACCGATTCCAGGGGCGCAGAAGGGTCGATCGCCGCCGCAAGGCTCCATGGCGACGCGCGCGTTGTTGACGCAGCGGTAGGGCGTCTGGCCGTCGCAGAGCGTGCCCATCGCGGTGCACGTGGGCGCCGCGTCGACGTAGCGGTACCCCGCGTCGAAGATCGACGGCGGCGCGGAGTTGACGGCGGGTCGATCCTTGTCACCGCACGCGGCGAGCGAGATCAGGACCGAGAAGAAGAGGACCGTCGCGCGGCGAGTCGTCATCGCAGGAACATCCGACGACAGGATCCGAGCGCCGTCAACGGCGACCCTTCAGCGCAGCGGTTGCGGCGACGCGGCGCGTGCGGTACGCGACGCCGATGCCAGGGAAGGCTCACGAGACATTGGTGGCGCTCATCGCGCAGCGCCCAGACATCCTCGATCTGTTGCTGCGCGCGCTCGGGCGGCGCGGACTGCCCAAGGACCTCGAAGCGTCGGACTCCACGCTCCGCGTCGCAAATCCCCTCGAGGTGCGCCCCGATGTGATCCTCGTGGCCGAGGGAGAGCGCGGCCCCTGGGTCGTGGTGGAGGTGCAGCTCGGTCGCGACGACGACAAGCAACGTCGTTGGCTCGCGGCGGTCGGCGTGCTCCTCGACGCGCGCGGGACGATGGGCGACGTGGTCGTCCTCACGCACGACGCGAGCGTCGCGAGCTGGGCGCAGGAGGTCGCGTGCGCCGTGGGCCCCGGAGGCACACGCGTCGCGCTGGTGCCCGTGGTCATCCAGCTCACGCTCGCGGAGGTCGAGCGCCTGCTCACGTCGGGGCACCCCGAGCTCGCGGTGTTCGCGGCGTGGGCGGTCCACGATCAGCGCGGGCGCGACGCGCAGGGGGTCGTGCGCGCGGCCGTCGAGGCGATCGCGGCGACGGCGGACCCGCAGTTGCGCGAGGCGCTGGTGCAGGCGATGATTTCGATGCTCGGCGACCCTCTGCTCGCCGTCGTACGGGAGATGCTGATGAACCCGATCGTGTTGCCTCCAGACCCCGCATGGCTCGCGCTTCGCCACGACATCGAAGCGATCGGAGAGGCCCGCGGAGAGGCCCGAGGGGAGGCCCGAGGAGAAGCTCGCGGAGAAGCCCGCGCACTGCTCGCCGTCCTGGCAGCGCGCCAGATCCCCCTCAGTGACGAGGGGCGCGCGCGCATCGAGGGCTGCGCCGACCCGACGCTGCTGGAGCGTTGGATCACACTCGCCGCGACCGCGGACTCCATCGATGATGTGTTCGCGCCCGCCGACGACGCGCAGTAGCCCCCGTAGGCTCGCTGTCGAGCGTACGGTCTCGCCGCGAAGATCGATGCCCCCGCCTCACGAAACCACGCCCGCCGCGGCCGCGACACGCCGCTTCACACTGGTCATCGCGCTCACAATCGCGCAGGGGTGCATCGCGCTGCCCTTCGCGACGCCTCCCGTGCGCGCGAGCTTCACCGTGTCGGGGGCCTTTCCTCCGCGCGGCGCGACGCTTCCGTCGCCGTCGTCAGACACCGTGACGCTCGGCGCGAGGATCACCGCGCACCCGATGGGGATGGTCCCGTCACTCCTCGACCGCCCTGCCGATGTGGGCGTCGGGTATGTGTTCGACACGCCTCCGACGCAGGGCGGCGGCCGCGTGTCGCGCGATCTCCACGGCGCGTGCCTCGACGTGTCGGTGTGGCCCTGGCGCGACGGCCCCGAGCACGGTCATCGCGTGCTGCGCGCGGGGCTGAGCCTGCGCTCGGAGCTTCTCGTGGGACACGTCGAGACCGGCGCGACAGACGTGGGCTTCGGTGTGATGGCGGGGCCCGAGTTCGAGTTCGTGGTGACG
>JBPOHC010000021.1:0-1548 GCA_052035985.1 Myxococcota bacterium
GCTGGTGCCTGTGCGCCTCGTGGACGTCAGCGACGCCGAGGCCGACGCGATGACCCTCGCGGACAACGCCGTCGCCCTCCAGGGCCACGACGACGCGGCGGCGGTGGTGGCGATGGCGACGGCGGCATTCGAGCGCGACGCCCCGACGAGGGCCGACATGGGCTACGACGCGAGCGCGCTCGACGCGCGGGTGAAGGCCGCGGGCGACGGCGTACTGGCGTTCGCGCCCGGCTCCGAGGACGACCAGTCCTCGCTCGACGTGAAGAGTCCGAAACCCCCGATGCAATGTCCCTCGTGCGGTCATGAGTTCTGACGCGTCGAAGGGACTGCGTCTCGACTGGGCGACGCACGCCGCGATGAAGGCCGCGCTCGACGCGTGGTACTACCGAGACGTTGTGCCGATCGGGAAGCTGGTGCGCGTCGGCGTGTGGGAGGACGGTCAGTTCTCGGGCGTGGTGACGTTCGGACCGGGCTCATCCAACGCACTCGGTCAGCGCTTTGGACTCTCGTCGCTCCAAGTGTGCGAGATGAACCGCATCGCGCTGCGACCGGGCCACAAATGCGCGGTCTCCCGGGTCATCAATCTTGCCGTGCGGAAGTTCTTGCAGCCGAGCAATCCCGGGCTGCGACTGGTGATGACCTTCTCTGACCCCGAAGCGGGTCACCACGGAGGCGTCTACCAGGGCGCAGGATGGCTCTATCTCGGACTCTCGTCACCCGATCGTCAGTATCTGGTCGCCGGCGAGTGGCTGCACTCCCGACAGGTCAAGACCTCCGGATGGTCGGACCTGCCGGGCGGCGCACGTCAACGGTGTCCAAAGCCGAGCGACGCCACGGAGATCCGCAAGATCCCTGGGAAGCATCGCTACGCGCTCCCGCTCGACGAGGAGACGCGACGAGTCGTCATGCGAGAGGCGAAGCCGTATCCGAAGCGCGCAGTCCCAGCGCTTCCGGGGTGATCTCGACTTCGTACAGCCCGAGACGACCGAGCATCGGGAGCTGCGTCACGGGACGCGGATTCGCGACGATCCACGCGAACTCTCCGGTCGCGATCGGACCGCACGCATCGTGCTCGTCAGCGCTCGTCGCGGGACGCACGTCGATCAGATCGACGACGCAGAGCGAGACGCCGCGAGGCGCGTCCCTGTGACCCCACCTTGCAACGTCGACGCGATCGACGCCCTTGCCTGCGATGATGAGCAGCGGCCCGCGATAGCGGGTCGACCAGGTACGGAGCTCGACGGTCTTGCGACCCTCGGCAACCAATGACGCCCACGGGGAGCGTAGAACGATGGTGCGCATGCGTACGATTCTACGGGCGCATCACGCGATACTCAATCCTTCGACTCGATATTAGACAGCGAGAAAACAAGCATTCTGCGGACGAAGTGCTGATAGCGGCACGACGACTCCAATCGTAAGGGGCGGTGCGAATCCGACCCGTCCGCTCCATCTCCAATGTCCTCCCCTCTCACCCTCACCCCCGAGCTCGCGGCCACGATCCGCGGCGCTCGCCTCGTGGGCACCCCCCTCCGCGCCTGCGCGAAG
>JBPOHC010000212.1:0-3524 GCA_052035985.1 Myxococcota bacterium
CTTCGAGAGCCGCCGCGATGCGCTTCGCCTCGGCCTCGTGAAAGTCGGCCTCCTCGACGTTTCCGCGAGCGCGTGCGATGGGCGCGAGCGCGCGGCGAGCGTCGCGTTCGAGCGCCAGGGCGCCCGCCGTCATCGCGTGCGAGATGACCTCCTCGGCGGCGGCGGCGCGTGCGCTCGTGTGGGCCTCTCCGACGGGGAGCTGCGCGAGCGCGAGGAGCGTCCCGAGGCGCGTGCGTGGGACGTCGCGGAGCTGCTCGGCCGCGTCACGCAGCACGTCGACGGCGCGCGCCTCGTCGCCCTGCGCGACGAGGTGCCGTGCGCGCGCGCGCTTCCAGCGATCGAAGAGCGGCAGCGAGCGATAGCGTGCGTCCTCCGCGAGCCACGCCTCGTCGCACGCAGCGAACGCGGCAGCGGCATCGTCGGCGCGGTGCTCGGCGACGGCCTTCTCGGCGGCCTTCACCGCGCGCTCCAGTCGGACGAAGGGCGTGATCACGGGACGCTCGGGCTCTGCGTCCGCGGCGTCGGGCTCGGGATCGGAGTGGAGGCGCTCCTTCACTTGTCTCGCACGTTCGCGAAACACCTGGGCATCGTCGGAGAGGCCGAGAGAGGCGTAACGCTCAGAAAGAGCGTCGAGCAAGCGGAACTGGCCGTCCAGCGCGCCACGCCGTTCGAAGTAGCGAAGACTGCGCTGGTACTGGTGGAGAGCATTGATCGCATCAAGGCGCTCCCAGGAGATGTACGCACGCTCATCCTCGGCACTGGCGATGACGTACTGCCACCAGTCGGTCGTTCGGCGTCGGACCGCTTTCGTCGCTTCGTAGAGCCATCGCTCGGCTGCTGCGAATTGACCCAACTCGGCTAATGCTGTCGCGAGCTGACCGCACACCGGGCCAACGCGGTTCTCCAAGAGGCTAACCCGCCAACGAAACGCATTTGCGATGATCTGTTCGAGCCTTGAGCATGCCGTGCGCCATTCAGCCGTCATGAGCGCGATGTGTACTCGCTCCAGTACTCGTTCTTTTGGGGCGTTCTTGATGCGACCGCCTTCCACGAAAATGCGCGCGTCTTCTACTCGATGCTGATCGCGAAGCAACTGAAGCATCGCACCTCGCCATTGCTCGTCGTCACTACTCCCGCTCTTCAGTAGTGGTTTCGCTTCGTCCAATGCCGCAAACGCCTCATGGCGTCTGCCGAAGCGTTGGAGCAGCCACGCCTTTTGCCCGAGCAACCACGCGCGCTGCCCCTGCTTCCACTTCAGGTCCTCCTCGATGCGCTGGAGTTCCTCTTCCATCGTCTCGCCCTCGGGGATCTCCTCCATCTCCGCGAGGGCGCTGCGTTCGATGTCCTCGTGCGAGAGGAACCACGCCACCTCGCTCCGATAGCTCCACAGGTTCGGCGCGGCGCTCGCAACGCGCTCCATCTCGCCGAGCGAGACCCACAGCAGCAGCGACAGCCCCTCGCTTTGGAGCAGCTCGCGCTTCACGTCGAGCAGCCGCAGCGCGCCATTCTCGACCTTGTCCTCCAGACGCGCGGAGACGAGCATCGCCTCGCCCGAGCGCTCACGGAGGAGCGCGCTCCATGGGTCCGCCGCGCTCTTCTCGATGCGCACCGAGATCAGCGGCGTGTCACCGAGACGCTCGCGCAGCGCGGCCTCGACCTTCGCGCGCAGCCCCTCGCTCGCACCGATGCACACCACGAAGCCGCGTCGACGCCCCGCGCGAAAGCGCCTCGCGAGCTTCTCGACCTCGCGCTCGTGCGGGAACGCGAGCGCCCCTTCGCCCACGTCAGTCCGCGCCCCGGCCACGCCGCTCGGCGACCTTGAGCCAGATCTCTTCGAGCTCACGCTCGACGATCTCCTCCGCGGTGCCCTTCGCGATGAGGAGGTGCCGATCCGCACGGATCCAGTCGGCGACGAGCTCCTCCATCGCGGGGTGAACGCCGTACCAGACCGCGCGGTTCACGTATTCGACGATGTGCACCGTGTCGAGCATCTCGGAGAAGCCCAGGATCTTGCCGCGCGATTGAACGAGCTTCAGGGCTGCCTGCTTCCACGGCTCGTTGGCCGTGCGTGTCATGGTCTGCTGCAAGCGGATGCGCGCGACGTCGAGCGTAGGGAGGTCGAGCCTCTTCTTCCGGTGGTCGAGGCAGAGCTCGAAGCCCATCGACAGCAGGCGGAGAAACTCCCGCGGAATGCCCGCGGAGAGGAGGGCGGCGCGGTCGATGACATCCTGGTCGGCCACGAGCGCGCGGTCGGCCAGGTTGTCGTAGATGTGGTTGAAGAAGTCCCTCGCGGGTTCGAGCAGCTCGCGGCTCTCGATCGGGAGCATCGCGAGCTCGCTCGCCGCGTCCCGTCGCACGCGCTCGGCCACCTTCACGTTGAGGATCGCGTGCGTCTCCTCGCGCTGCGCGAACGAGTCGGTGAAGTTGAGGAAGTAGGGGTACGTGAACAGCGCCGTGCAGGGGAGCGAGCGGAGCGCTTCGAGGCCGTCGTGAAAGATCGAGCGGACCTCGGAGGGCACGGCGTACTTGTCGAGGTCGTCGATGACCAGCAGCAGGTAGCTCGGCCCGGCGTCGCGCAGCGTGAGTGCCTCCTGCGCGAACTCGATGAGGGCCGAGACCACGCGGTGCAGCTCCGTCACGCTGAAGCGCTTGTCGTCGAGCACCTGGAGGCGGCGCTGCGGGTCACGCACGATCTCCTCGCTGAGCTCGAGGAACTGCGCGCTCAGCTTCGTCTTCGCGCTCTGAAAGGTCTCGGGCGCCGTCGGCGTGCCCTTGTCTTCGAAGAGTCGCGTCCACGCGGCGAGGACCTTGCTGATCCCGCCGACCCTGACGCCGCCGAGGTCGACGCGCGCGTCGAGGCGCTGATCATCGATGAAGCGGCTCATCTGCGTGATGAGCATCACGAGGAGCAGGCGAATGTCAGCCACGCCCGCGGGGATGTGCCGGGTCGCGCGCACCACCACGGGGGTGAAGTGCGCCGTGATGGCGGGGTCGCGCGCGATGCGGGCCAGGAGCATCGTCTTGCCCGCGCCCTTCTGGCCCGTGACGAAGACCTTCTCCTCACGCTTCTTGCGGCGAATGAGGTGCCGGGTGATCTCCTCGCGCACCGAGCCCGAGGGAGGGAGGTTCGCGTCGGGGCGCGCGCCCGGGGGCTCGACGTAGAGGTCTCCGACGCCCTCCGCCGTGACTCCCTGATCCTGCATCAGGTCGAAGAGATCAGCGGCATCCTCAAGCGTCGTCGCGACCATTGCGCTCCCGTTTCTCGCGCAGGGAGTACCGCACCCCGCTTGAGCGCGTCAACGACGCGGCTCGTATGTTGGTTGTGGCGTGGGTGTGGCCTGGTGCGCTCACGCGCACCGGCTTGTAGATGCGGCGAAAGGATGGCGTCGCGACGCGTATCCCCTACGGCGGCGACTCGGGGCGGATCACCCGCGCGACGCGGCGACCGAACGCGAGGTCGACGTCGATCTCCTCGTCGGGCTCCACGCCGCCGCGGAACCGCACCAGGCGCGTGAGCGGCTTGT
>JBPOHC010000035.1:0-8181 GCA_052035985.1 Myxococcota bacterium
GTATGGCAACTTATCAAAAATTCTCACTATAACAGGTGGCTGATTCTTCTTCTCTCCGAGAGCAAGTGCCCTGCTTGCGGAGATGAACTCAACGACGAAAGCTTGAAGTCGCGTTAATCACTACGGCTTTCCCTCGATTGACCTACCTGCCTTGTCTGATAGAGCTGCGCAGACGAACTGGGCTGAACTTCTCAGGACATGTCGGGCATCAGAAGTCGAAGGGACGTCAATTCAACGATGTCGTGTGCCGATCCGATGGAATGCACGGATAGAATTGGGCGTCCTCCCCAAGCCTCAAGCATCATGAGAACCGAAACGACCCCTCGCGCGACTCGCTCGTGCTGGAGTTATCCCATGAAGTTCGATCGACTGGTTTTCGGTGGCCTCCCTGGCATGCTCGCCACCGCACTTCTTGCTTGCAGTCCCAGCGGCATTCCGACGGCTCCCCGCTGCATCACGGGGACGAGCGCGCTCTGCGCCTGTGCGGGCGGTCGGCCCGGCGCGCAAGTCTGCCGTGCGGACGGCACCTTCGGCGCGTGCTCCTGCGATACCGCGGACAGCGGCCCTGCGCTCGACGCCGCGCTCGACGCGCCTCCCGCCGATCGCGAGCCCCCTCCGCCCGACGCCGTACCTGACACGGCAACCGATACTCCGATGGACGTCGCGCCTGACGCGCCCCTCGACGCCACGGACGACGCTCCGTTCGATACGCCCACGGACTCCACCGTGGACTCCGCCTCCGACGCGATCGCCGACGTCGCCCGGGACCTCCCGACCGACCTCGCGATCGACACCGCCGCTGACGTCGCGCGCGACGCCGCCCCCGACGTCGCCCCTGACGTCGCCGCGGACATCGCCATCGATTCCATCGCTGACGTCGCGTCTGACGCGCCCCCGCTGGAGTGCTTCCTCGGTGCGTGCAACGTCACGGCGTTGCCTGGTAGTCAGTTCGAGCGCTGCGCGCTGATCACGACGGGGGACCTCTACTGTTGGGGCGGCAACTACCTCGGCAACGGGATGGGACCGGGCTCGCCTACCGCGATCCGGCTGCCCTCGGTACGTGAGGTGACCCAGGTCGACCCCGGCGATGGCCTCCGATGCCTCATGCAACGGGCGATGCCCGGAAGAGTCTACTGCTGGGGCGAGGGGGTCACGGGCACGGGCAACAGCCCGACGAACCCGGTCAACACCCCCGCGCTGGTGATGGGAATCACCGACGCGGTCTCGATCGCGGTGGGTCCCACGCACGCCTGCGCGATCCGCCCGGGGGGCGAGGTAGCCTGTTGGGGCGAAGGCTCTCTCGGGGCGACGGGGAACGGCCTCTCGACGGGGGACGTCCCACGGCCCGCCACGATCGCGGGGCTCAGCGAGGTGGTGACCCTCTGGTCTGGTTCGCAGCGCTCGTGCGTTCGTCGGTGGAACGGCGAGGTGCTCTGCTGGGGCAAGAATTCCGCCGGGGTCCTCGGGGACGGGACGACGACCAACCGCCTCACGCCCACCCGCATCCCGGCTCTCGACGGCATGGTGGATCTGTCGATGGCAGCGGGATTTTCGTGTGCGCGCTTCGCCGATGGGAGCGTCCGTTGCTGGGGGGTCAACAACTATGGCCAGCTCGGGATCGGCAGGATCGACGACGGTCCGTATCTCGTTCCCACGGTGGTGCCTGGGGTCTCAGGCGCGGTGCAGCTCTCTGCGGGAGGACGTACCGCGTGCGTGCGCATGGCGAGCGGACGTGTGCTCTGCTGGGGCAGCAACGTGGTGGGTGAGATCGGTGACGGGACTCGCATCAACCGCCCGAATCCGACGCCCGTGATGAACCTCTCCGATGCCGTGCTGATCAGCGTCTCGCACACCGACACGCTCACCCCGAGCGCGGGGGCGAACACTTGCGCACTCCGGCAGAACGGGCGCGTCGTGTGCTGGGGCGGCGGGGCCGACGGCCAGCTCGGCAACGGCCTTCGGATGGCGAGCAGCGTCCCCGTCGAAGTCGTCGGCCTGCCGCCTCCCTGACGTTCGAAGCGAAGTCCGACCGACGCGCGCCTCGCGCGAGCGACGGGCGTTTCCGCCTCCGAAGTTCACCGCCTCGTTGCCACCGCAGGAGGAACCGAATGACGAAGTTCAGCCCCTTCAAGATCGCCGACGGCGGTCACACGGGCGATCGTGTCGCGGTGCTCAACATCACCCTCGGCGGGGTCTCGGGGGGCACCCCTTCGACCTCGTGATCGATGGGAACGACAACGTGACCTTCAAACAGAACGGCGCGTTCGTCGTGGGTCACGCGTGGAGCCCGCCGCGCTCCACGACGTGGGTCAGGATCCGCCTGGACGACGTTCGCGTGACGGTCTGGGACTCGTCGAGCGGGACCTTCACGAGCCCCTCCTACGACAGTCTCTCGCACACCGAGTTCGTCACGACCCGCTCGTCCCGACCTCAGCGGAGAGGCGGCGGAATGAAATTTTCAAATCGTCTCATGGTCTTCCTCATGCCCGCCGTTGACCTTGGGTGACGGGGGACGACGCGCCTCCGCGCCCTCCCCGTCGGAGAGGAATTGACACCCATGAAGAACGCCGCCGTCGCTCAGTCCGCCGCCATTCGCACCGCTCAGCCCCTCGTGGGGGCGCCCGCCAACGAGGCCCAGGCCGGGCCGCCTCCCATCACGTTGACCGACGCGCAGAAGAAGAGGCTCGCAGCGCAGGCCGCGGCGCTCGATGCGGGGACGCTCCTCCCGCTGCCTGCGTACCTCGGCGAGCGCCTGACGTGGATGGCGAAGATCCAGGCGACGGCGTGGCGCGACCGGGCGGACTTCGGACAGGTCGCCGACGAGGACGAGCCGATCCGTGAGCGAGACATCGAGGACTTCGGGCATCGCATCGAGTTCGCGCGCGACGTCGAGGCCGACCGCACGCTCGCCGTCGCCACGCACG
Source organism: Myxococcota bacterium (assembly GCA_052035985.1). GTDB lineage: Bacteria > Myxococcota_A > Polyangia > Polyangiales > CAISKJ01. The sequence continues at coordinate 2,925 of JBPOHC010000035.1, forward strand.
GCACCGACGTCACGAAGATGACCGAGGGCGCGATCTGGAACGAGATGCTCGCGCACCGCACGACCCTCTGCGCCGCCCTCGAACTTCGCTTCGCGAAGGACCCGCCGCTGCGCGAGACCGTCGCCGCGATCCGCGGGGTGACGCGCAAGCTCGACGTGACCCGCGCGCTGCGGCAGCTCCTGCGCGTGTTCGAGGACGACGCGCTGGCGGCGTGGGTCGCGAAGCTCCCGAAGGGTGAGGGCCCCGCGCTCGCGAGGCTGCGCGCGCTGCACCCCGAGTGGGTTCGCCGCAGCGCGCACGGCGCCGTCACGCCGGTCACGGCCGCGAGCGACGACCTCATGCGCCGCGCCTACACCCTGGCCGTCGCGCCGATGGAGCGCGTGCTCCGCGTCGGTCGCTACCTCACGCGCGACATCGAGGAGCGCAAGGGTGACTACAGAGCGTTCCGCGCGCCGCCGCCTCGGAAGGTCGCCCCGAAGGACGACGCGACGAAGAAGCCCCCGGTCACGGATCCGTCGGGCAAGCCCACGGGCTGACCGTCGCGGTCGAGAGAGAAGCGCCGCGCGAGCGCGCGACGGCGTGACACCGTCGGAGTTCGGTTGGAGCGCGTTCTGGCGGGGTCTATCCTCGTCGCATGGCAGGTGACCCCGCGTCGCGAACGAGCCCGTATCCAGGCATCTCGCACGAGGTGTTCGAGGCGTACGCGCAGGCGCCCTCGCACATGGTCGCGGAGGTCATCGACGGCGAGCTCTCGCTCATGCCGCGACCGCGTCCCCGTCACGCGAGCGCGGCGATGAGCATCGGGAGCGAGCTCATTGGATTCTCAAAACCCAGAGGTCGTGATCCCGGCGGCTGGGTGATCCTCCCCGAGCCCGAGCTCCACCTCGGGGCGCGCCCTGACATCCTCGATCCGGACATCGCGGGCTGGCGTCGCGAACGGCTCCCCGAGGAGCCCGAAAGCGCTGCGATCACGGTGGTCCCTGACTGGGTGTGCGAGATCCTCTCGGACAGCACCGAGGCGCTCGATCGAGGGAAGAAGCGGCGCGTCTATCGCCGCGAAGGCGTCACGCACTACTGGATCTGCGACCCGCGGATCCAGACGCTCGAGGTGTATCGCCTCGTCAACGGGCGCTGGATCGAGGTCGACACCTACGAGGGCGATGTGACCGTGCGCGCCGAGCCCTTCGACGCGATCGAGATCGACCTCGCGCGCCTCTGGCGTTGGTGACGTCGCGCATCACCGCGGGAGAACGTGGGGAGCGCCTTCGAAGGGCCTCGACGCCCTCACGCGGGAGGCGGGTTCTTCACGGCGAGCACGGCGCGCTCGACCTCGGCGACGCACGCGCGGCCGTCGTCGTCGTCGCCGACCTTCACGAAGTAGCTCCCCGGGCGCCCGTGCTCACCGGGGAGGCCCGTGAGCGTGAAGCCCGGGTCAGACGGCCCCGCGACCCCGAAGGCGCCCGCGAGCGCCTGACCGCGCGTGATCGACGCCGACGCGAGCGCGAGCGAGAGCGCCGACGCGCCGCGCCTCTCGCCCACCGTACCGACGAGGATCCACGTGCGGTGGAGCACGACGCAGGTCCAGTGCTCGGCGTCGGCGTCGGCGGGGTTCGAGCGTCGCCCGAGGAGCCCCGCGAGAAAGCCTTCGGACTTCGGGTTCTCGGAGTGCGTGAGCCACACGCGCGCGCCGTCGAGCGCGAGCTGATTCGCGGCGGCGTGCGCGCGCACCTTCGCGGCGAGCGCCGCCGGGAGCGCGTCGAGCGAGGCCGCGCGCGTGGTCGATCGGTAGAGGTTCATGGTGCGGGCGGTGACTCTCCCATCGGAGCCCCGCGTCGAGCAACGGGGCGCTCAGCGCGGACCCGCGGCGAGGGCGAGGCGCGCGGCGGTGTCGGTGCTCACGAGCGTGACGTGCGGCGCCAGCAGGGCTGCGAGCGCCATGAACGAGTTCTCGAGCGTGAGCCCGCCGTCGCTGGTGAGATAGACCCAGGTGACCGTGCCTCGGGGGTACGCCGCGATCTCGTCGGCCATGCGACGAGGGCTCAGGAGGTGCCTGTCGGCGTCGTTGCTGACGCCACGCCACTCGCGCGGACGGAACAGCGCGACGCGACCGCCGTCGGCGCCCGTGAGGACCTCGAAGAACTGCTCCGCGGGCCACCATGTGAAGGTCGGCAGGAGGTACGGCACGTTCACCGGAAACACGCCTCGGATGGGCCCTCCCTGCCTCGCGTACTTGGGGAGAAAGTAGCCCTCGGCGTCGCGCCAGGTGCCGGCCCAGTCCCAGTGCACCGTGCCGTTGATGCCGAGGATGCACGCGTCTTCTTCCGTCGCGGCGACGAAGCGATCTTGCATGGGCTCCGCGAGGGAGCTCGGGTAGGCGTAGAGGTGCCCGCTCGGCGGCAGCGCGAAGTAGTCGCGGCCCGTGCGGTGGCTCTGGTCGTAGTACCAGCGGAGCACGTCGGGCGCGAGCCGCGTGAGATGCGGCGAGATCGTCCACGTGAGCGGCGGGCACGCGGCGCCCCCCGACGGACACGCGGCGAGTCGCTGGCGGAACCACTCGCGCCGCGACGAGAGCATGTACGCGATGTTGTCGCCGTCGCCGACGACGAACGCGACGTAGGTGCGGCTCGGGTCGTAGGTGATCGGCTCCAGCGCGCTCTGCGTGACGACGTTCGACTCCGTGATCGGCGCCGCGCGCGTGGCGAAGAACGACAGGTTGCTCGCCTCGCTCGCGATCGCGCCCATGTTGCGGGAGTCGAGGCAGCGCGTCTGCGCCTCGTGGAGGTAGCCTCCGGCGACGTTCCACGAGTTGTTGTAGCCGTAGACGCCGAGCGGGGTGGGCCACCTTCCGGCGTTGACGATGCTGCTGAGCAGCGCCTTCTCGGGGTGCCCGTCGGAGCATCCGTTGACCAGGAAGACCACGAAGAGCCGCTGCGAGAACACGAGGTCGACGAGGGCCGGGCCCATGTCGCCCGTGAGCGGCGGGTTCGCCTGATCGGCCGCGCGCGTGTCGTATCCGGGGTTGAGCATCGCGAGGCCCGTCGTCTGCGCGCCGTAGCGCTCGAAGGCGTACTGCGTCGCGAGCGCGGGCGTGTTCCGGTCGCGCAGCTCGGCGACGGCGTCGAAGGCGGTGCTCGCGCACGCGAGGTTCATGCTGCGGTCGACGGGCATCGCGCCGAGCGCCGAGGCGATCGTGAGGATGTTCGGCAGCAGCGCGCGCTGGCTCGCGTAGTCGTAGCGAACGCACGCGGGAAAGGTCGCGGCGCACGACGCGAGGAACTCCGCGGCGTCGACGGTCGCGGTCGGCGTGATGGCGAGCTCGGTCAGCCACGCGGCGTCGCGCGAGCCCGCGTCGACGTACACCGATCCGCCCGCGGCGCGGTTGCGCAACCCCGCGCACGCCTGCACCGCGAGCTGGAGCGGCGCCGACGCGCTCGGATCGACGCGGACGACGGTGAACGGACCGGGCGGCGCGGGCATCGGGCGCGACGCATCATGCGCGACGCACGCGGGCGTCGGCGGCGGGCGCGGCGTCGGGCGCGGCGCAGGCGTGGAGACGTCGGGCGTCGAGCACGCGACGACGAGGGCGACGCAAGGCAGCGGCCCGAGCAGCGCGCGAGGCGGACTCACCGTAGACCGTGTTGCCTTCCCGCGGTCTTCGCGACCCGCGCGATCAGTCGAGCACGCCGGGCTCCCTCGCTGTCAACGGGATTCGTGGAACGCAGCGGTGCACGAGCACCGTCGTCCGGTCTGCGCGTTGCTTCATCGCACGGCGTGGGCACCTTCGATCGCCTCCAGTGGATCTCGCGAATGCACGCGAAACCCGTTGCGCGTACGGCCTTCGCGCTCTGGGTATCGCTGGCGACGCTCTGGCTCGCGCGCACCGCGGAGTACGCCTGGGCGCAGGGCGCGCAGCCCGAGCCGCACTATCAGGTGTTGTTCGTGCCCTCGATGGTGCGCAACGTGTGCCTCGGTGACGACGTCGTCGTGCGTTTCTCAGCGACGCAGACCAACGCGAACGACCCGCTCGCGTCGCTCGTTCCGCCCGCGCGGAGAGGCGCGCCCGCGCCGGGGCAGGAGACCTTCGTGGTCGAAGCGACGGGGGGTACGGTCACGCCTTCGCGCGTGCAGCTCTTCGGGGTGAGCGAGGTGTTCACCGCGCGCTTTCACGCCGCGCAGGCGGGCGCCGCGAGCGTGACCGTGCGACCCGTGCGGGGCGACGGAGGGGCCACGAAGACCTTCACGGTGCAGCAGCACTGCGACTACCGCCTCGAAGCCTTCGCGCGCGCGGTCGTCGCGCGAGACATGGTCCGCGTCGAGGAGGTCTTCGTCGCGCGCGGCAACCTCGACCGGGCGCGACGAGACGGCGCGCAGGGCGACAACGCGCGCGCCCTCTCGGGCGACGGGACCGTGTGGGTGCGCGCAGACCTCTTCGGTGGCGCGGGGCCGGTGCGCTGCACAATCGACCCGATGATCGGCCACGGCGCGTTTCACAGCACCGGCACGCTCGCCGACGACGCGCTGGAGTTCAGCCTCCAGTTCGAGCCCGTGATGTTCGAACACTCGATGGTCTTTCGCTGCGTGGGGCCCAACATGCAGCTCAACCTCCCCGTCGAGACCGGGCGCCAGGGCGGAGACGCCAACCGACTCGGGTTGCGCGACCTCTCGACGGGCCCCTGGGGCGGATCCATGAGCTTCGCGTACGGCCCTTCGACGGGCGTCCTCACGATCACGCCGCGGTGACGCCATGAAGAACCTCGCGACGCTGGCCTCGATCCTCACCGCGCTCGGCCTCTCGGCGCACGGCTGCGACAGGCTCCGCGCGCGACGCGATGCGCCGGTCGACGCGCCCGCCGCGACCCCTCGGGGCTCGGGCGCATTCTCGCTCGAACGTCCCGCGGAGCGCGGCGGCGTCGCGCTCCAGCAGCGCCTCGTCGTGACGACGCGTTCCGCTGCGGGGCAGACCACTCGCGCGGTGCACACGCGCCTCTACCTCTCCGACGAGCGCGTGCGCAGCGAGCTCGAGACCGTCGATCAAGACGGACGCCCCGTGCGCGTATTGGCCGCGCGCGAGGGCCGCGCGGTCTACGTTCGCGCGGGCGACGGACGCTGCACGGGCGAGCTCCGCAGCGACGCTCCGAGCGAGGCGATGCAAGACCCCGCGGCGATGCTCCCGCTGGTGCGAGGGGCCGCCCCGGCGGGCGACGAGAGCCACAACGGAGAGCCGACCAACAAGTACAACATCTACCAGCACATCGCA
>JBPOHC010000438.1:0-19151 GCA_052035985.1 Myxococcota bacterium
CCTCGTTCGGAGATCGAGACGACGACGTTCGGCGCTACGCGGCGATGCTCTGCGACTGGGTGAGGGCGCACCTCGACTGGGCGCGCGAGACCGGACGCTACAGCCCCTCGTACTCCGACGGCGCGTGTCACGGCGCGACCGCGCGCATGGTGTCGGGGGTCGTTCCTGCGGTTCGCTCTTCGCGCATCCCCGGGTTCTACAAGGAACCCATGGAGCGCCGTCAGCGCCTCGTGGCCGAGGTCGCAGGCTTCGAACCGTCGGCCCTCGCGCGCGCCGTCGACCGCGGCGGCCTCGACGCGAACACCGCCGACAAGACCGTCGAGAACGTGCTCGGCACCTACGCGCTGCCCTTCGCCGTGGGGCTCAACGTGACCATCAACGGCCGCGACAGGCTCGTGCCCATGGTCGTCGAGGAGCCCTCCGTCGTCGCCGCGATGAGCAACGCCGCGAGGATGATCCGCGAGGGCGGAGGCTTCGACGCCGAGAGCGACGCGCCGCTCATGGTCGCCCAGGTGCAGCTCTGGGACGTGCGCGATCCCGTCGTCGCAGCAGCGCGCGTCGAGGCCGCGGAGGGGGCGTTGCGCGCGATGGCCGACGCCGCGGTGCCGGGCCTCGTGGCGCGCGGAGGCGGCGCGCGCGCGATCGAGACGCGAGACCTCGGCGACGGGCTCTTCGTGGTGCACATCGTGGTCGACGTGCGCGACGCGATGGGCGCGAACCTCGTCAACAGCGTGGCCGAGGCCCTGGCGCCCGCGATCGCGGAGCTCACGGGAGGCGCGGTGGGGCTGCGCATCCTCTCGAACCTCTCGGATCGTCGCTGCGTCCGCGTGCGGTGCAGCGTCCCGGCGAGCGCGCTCGCGACGGAGACGCGCACGGGCGAAGAGGTCCGCGACGGCGTGGTGCGCGCATCGAAGTTCGCCGAGCGCGACCCCTACCGCGCGGCCACGCACAACAAGGGGATCATGAACGGCGTCGACGCGGTGGTGATGGCGACGGGCAACGACTGGCGCGCGGTCGAGGCCGGAGCCCACGCGTTCGCCGCGCGCAACGGGCGCTACGAGCCCCTCGCCACGTGGCGCGCGGGCGACGACGGATCGCTCGTGGGCGAGATCGAGCTCCCCCTCGCGCTCGGCATCGTGGGCGGGACGCTGCGCGTTCACCCCGCCGCGCGCGTGGCCCTTCAGATCGCGGGCGTCCGTGACGCGCAGGACCTCGCGTGCATCGCCGCGGCGGCGGGCCTCGCGTCGAACCTCGCGGCGCTTCGCGCGCTGGCCTCCGAGGGGATTCAGCGCGGCCACATGGCGCTTCACGCGCGCAGCGTGGCGGTGGCGGCAGGCGCCGCGGGCGACGAGGTAGACCGCGTGGCCGACGCGCTCTCGGCGGCGGGCGAGGTGAACGTCGACGCCGCGCGCAGGGCCGTGGCCGCGCTGCGCGCGAAGGCGGCGTAGCGGTGACGAAGAAGCGCCGCTGACCGAACGGTCAATCACGTCGAGACGTGAGAGACTCCCGATCCGTGAGCGACTTCGACCGCGACGTGATCGTGATCGGATCGGGCTTCGGCGGCTCGGTCTCTGCCATGCGGCTCTCGGAGAAGGGCTACCGGGTTACCGTGCTCGAGCGCGGTCCGCGCTGGCAGGCCCGCGACTTTCCGAAGACCAACTGGAACCTCCCCAAGGCCATCTGGCTGCCCGCGGTGAAGTTCTTCGGCATCTTGCGACTGAGCTTTCTCTCCGACGTGTTCGTGCTCTCGGGCGCGGGCGTCGGCGGCGGATCGCTCGTGTACGCCAACACGCTCTATGTGCCGCCCGACGCGTTCTTCAACGCCGCGCAGTGGGCCTCGCTCGACGACTGGAAGCGCGCGCTCATGCCGCACTACCGCGTCGCGCAGTTCATGCTCGGCGTCGCGCAGAGCGACTTCGAAGGCCCCGCCGACCGCGCGCTCCGCGACGTCGCCAACTCCATGGGCCGCGGAGAGACCTTCATCCACACGCCCGTGGGCGTCTTTCTCGGCGCCGCCAACGAGACCGTGGCTGATCCGTACTTCAACGGCGCGGGACCCGAACGTACCGGCTGCAACCACTGCGGCGCGTGCATGGTCGGCTGCCGCTTCGGCGCCAAGAACACGCTCGATCGCAACTACCTCTACTTCGCCGAGAAGCTCGGCGCCGAGGTGATGCCCCTTCGAACGGTCACCGACGTGCGCGCCCTCCCCGGCGGTGGGTACGCCGTCACGCACGAGCGCACGGGCGCGTGGTTCGCGCGCGACACGCAGGTGCTCACGGCCGCGAAGGTGGTGCTCTCGGCGGGCGTGCTCGGCACCGTGAAGCTCCTGCTCGAATGCAAGGACCGCGGATCGCTCCCCAACGTATCCGACGCAGTGGGAAGGCTCGTTCGAACGAACAGCGAGGCCATCCTCGGCGTGGCCGCGGACAACTCCCCGGAGACCTGGTCGCGCGGCGTCGCGATCACCTCGTCGATGCACCCCGACGAGCACACCCACGTCGAGGTCGTGCGCTACGGAGAGGGCAGCGACGCGCTGGTTCCGCTCACCACGCCGCTCACCGACGGTGGCCCCGGCGCGCCGCGATGGCTCCGCTGGCTCGGCAACATCGCGCGTCACCCCATCGACTGGATGCGCTCGCTCTGGCCCTTCGGCTGGTCGAAGCGCGGCACCTTTCTGCTCGTGATGCAGACGCTCGATAACTCCATCTCGCTCGGTCTGCGACGCTCGTGGCGCTCGCTCTGGCGCCGCGCGCTCGACACCGACCGCGGAGACGGCGCACCCAACCCGTCGTACATCCCGCTCGCCAACGAGGTCGCGCGGGTCTTCGCGGGCAAGGTCGGCGGACGCGCCAGCTCGTCGATCATGGAGGCCCTCTTCGACACGCCCACGACGGCGCACATCCTCGGCGGGGCTTCCATCGGCGCGTCGCCCGCGGCGGGCGTGATCGACGCGAACAACGAGGTCTTCGGCCACGCGGGGCTCTACGTGTGCGACGGGTCGATGATCCCCGCGAACCTCGGCGTGAACCCGAGCCTCACGATCACGGCCCTCACCGAGCGCGCGATGAGCCGCATCGCTGTGAAGGAGGGAGCCTCCGTGCGCCACGCCGTCGACCCCGACTTTCAGGCGAAGCGCGTCGCCGAGATCGAGGCCCTGGCGAGTGAGACGGGCAGCGCGTCGCTCCAGCGGCGGCTCCCGGTGGTGAAGTCAGCCTGACCGATCGGTCAACGGTCGCGCCAGAGCGCGCGCAGCGAGACGACGTGGCTCGCGGCCGCGAAGGGCACCAGCAACGCCGGGAGCCAGATGAAGGGCGCCGTCGCCACGATCTGCGCCGACACGCCCTCGTGAAAGCGTCGCATCGGTCCCGGGAACGACATCGCCGAGGTCGCGACGATGTTCACGAGCGCCGCGAGCGAGGCGAGGTGCCAGAGCGCGAAGGCCCGCCGACCGATCCACGCGCGGTGAAACGCGTACGCGACGAGGGGCGCGGTGAGGCCCACGAAGACGTCGACGTTGCGGCCGCTCCAGGTCATCCGCACGGGGATGGCGCCGCGTGTGTAGAGCGCGTGGAGCGCCACTTCGACAGGGACGCGAAACACCTGGAGCCCCGCGATCACGGCGAGCGGAGCGCCCTCGACGAAGCGCCTCCCGGTCGCGCTGCGCGTCCAGACGAGCGCCGCGATGAGCGCCGTGAAGGCCGCCACCATCACCCGCGGCGGGAGCGCGTCGAAGTGTTGAAAGAAGCCTCCTCGCGCGAGTTCGAAGGTCACCGAGAGCCAGAGCCCGAGCGCGATCACCACCGGGGCGAGCGCCTCAGCGCGCCGCGCCGCCGCGACGATCGAGAGCGTCACGATCGCGAGCGCGAGCGCGCCCGGAGCCATCACCTGCCACGCATGAACGTTCATGGTCGCCACGGAGTGCAGCGCGCGCGCCACGCTTGAATCACAGCGTTTGCGCGGGGAGGGAGGTCGCGCGTTGACCGGCTCACCGACAGGGGGTGACGGCCCGCACGACAACGCACCGAGCGAGCGTCGGGCGCAGCGAGCGGTTGCGCGCGGAGCCCTTCTTGCGTGAGCCTCGGCGTGACCGTGACCGTGAGCGACGAGACGACGACGCGCGACGCCCGACTCCGCGCCGTGGGGACCGCGTTCCTCCGGCTGCGTCCGTGGATCGTCGCGCCGATGATGGTGAACACCGTCGCGACGCTCGCGCTCTCGGGGGCGCCGCGGCGGCAGGTGGGCGCGCTGGCGGTGATGTTCCCGCTGGCGCTCGGGTTCTTCGTTCGCGAGGCCGTGGTGGGTCGCCGGAGGCTCGTCACCGCGCGCGAGCTCTTCACATCGCTCGTCATCACCCTCGCGGGAATCTCGCTCGCATGCGTCGCGACGGGTGGCATCGCGAGCCCCGTGGTCCCGATGCTCTTCGCGCCGACCGTGATCGCCTTCGCGGCCTTCGGTCGGTCACGAGAGAGCGACGCCCTCTTCGCGCTCCTCGCGCTGATCGCCGCGGGGCTCGCGCTGCTCCCGTCGGGCGTTCCCTTTCCGCGGCCTTCACCGAACGCGCATCGGTGGATGCTCCTCGTCTGCGCGCTCGACGCGGCGCTCCTCCTCCGCGTGGGCGTAGCGGGCCTCTCTGACGCGTACGCCACGGCGCAGCGCGACCTCTCGCAAGCCAGCGACGCCCTCGTCGACGCGGCGCACGCGCGCACCCGCACGCTCGAGACCCTCGGCGCGCAGGTGGCCCACGAGATCAAGAACCCGCTCGCCGCCGTGCGCGGACTCGTCGAGCTGCTCCTCGAATCCGCCACCGAGAGCCGTCAGCGCAGGCGCCTCGAAGTCGCCGCTGGCGAGGTCTCTCGCATCGAGCGCATCGTGCACGACTACCTCTCGTTCGCGCGTCCGCTCTCGGCCCTCGACCGCGCCCCGATGGACCTCGGCGCCACCGTCTCGGAGGTGGCGCGCGCCCTCGACGCCTACGCGTCACGCAAGGGCGTCTCGCTCTCGGCGCAGGGACCCGCGCTCCCCGCCACGGCCGACGCGCGGCGCGTGAAGGACCGCGTCTTGAACCTCTGCCTCAACGCCATCGAGGCCACCCCATCGGGCGGCTCCGTCGCGCTCTCGTGGGCGCGCGAGGGCGATCTCGCCGTGGTCGTCGTGCGCGACTCGGGACCGGGCCTCGACAGCGACGCGCTCGCGAAGCTCGGCACGCCCTTCTACACCACCCGCGAAGGCGGAACGGGCCTCGGCGTACACCTCGCGCGTCAGGGCGCCGAGCAGCACGGCGGGTCGCTCACCTTCACCAGCGCGCGCGGCGAGGGGACCGTCGCGACGCTCCGAATCCCCTGCGAGGCGGCCACCCACGATGCCCACGATCCTGCTCTGTGACGACGAGCCCGCGCTGCTCTTCACGCTCGAAGAGTCCCTCGACCTGCCGGGTTACCGAACGGTCAGCGCGCGCTCCGCCGAAGAGGCCCTCGCGCGCCTCGACGAGGTCGACGCGGTGGTCACCGACCTCGTGATGGGCGCCATGAGCGGCCTCGACCTCGTGCGCGCCGCGAAGAAGAGCGACCCCTCGCTGCCGGTGATCCTGCTCACGGCGCGGGGCTCCGAGCGCGTGGCCGTCGAGGCGATGAAGGCGGGCGCCTACGACTACCTCACCAAGCCCTTCGGCCTCGACGAGCTCCGCCTCGTGGTGGGGCGCGCCGTCGAGGCGTCGTCGCTTCGAAGAGACGCGCGCAGGAGCGCCGCGGCGCGCGCCGTGGGTCGCTCGGTGGTGGGCGAGAGCCCGCGGTGGAAGGGCCTCGTCGACGCGGCGCTCCGTGTCGCGCGGCGCGAAGTTCCCATCCTCCTTCGCGGTGAGACGGGGACGGGCAAGGAGCTCATCGCGACGATGATCCACGCGGCCTCGGAGCGGCGCGATCGCGCGTGCGTGCGGGTCAACTGCGCGGCCATCCCGACGGAGCTCGCGGAGTCTGAGCTCTTCGGTCACACGAAGGGAGCCTTCACGGGCGCAGCATCGTCGCACCAGGGATGGTTCTCGCAGGCCGACGGCGGGACCCTCGTGCTCGACGAGGTCGGCGAGCTCCCCCTCGCGGTGCAGGCGCGGCTCCTTCGCGCGCTTCAGGAGGGCGAGATCCAGCCCGTGGGCGCGGGGCGCGTTTCGAAGGTCGACGTGCGCGTCGTGGCCTCGACGCACCGCGACCTCGCCGCCGATGTCGCCGCGGGGCGCTTCCGTCAGGACCTCTACTACCGCCTCTCGGTCGTCGAGCTGCGCGTGCCTCCGCTGCGAGAGCGCGTCGACGACATCCCGCTGCTCGTCGCGGCCTTCACCGAGCGATACCGCGCGCGCTTCGGCCTCGACGCCGTGCGCTTCACGCCCGCGCTCGTGGCCGCCCTCGCGGCGCGTCCGTGGCCCGGCAACGTGCGCGAGCTCGAGAACGCCGTGGCCCGCATCGTGGCGCTCTCCGAGGGAGGCACCCTCGACCTCGACGCGATGGCCTCGCTCGACCTCGACGCGCCCGCGCCCGCCTCGTCGCAAGGGACGCTGCGCGATCGTCTCGACGCCTACGAGCGCTCGCTGATCGTCGACACCATGCGCGCGGCGAAGGGCAACCAGTCCGAGGCCGCGCGGAGGCTCGGCGTGACCCGCACGACGCTCATCGAGAAGCTCAAGCGGCTCGGCGTCGACGGTCGTTGACCGATCGGTCAGTCGCGCTCGTTGAGGAGGTACTTGTTCGAAATGGCCTTGAACGACAGCCGACCGTTGAGGGTGGGGCTGAAGCGCTCGTCGCGCGCGCGGATCACCACGCCCTCGCGCTGGTTCTTCGTGCCGGGGTAGACCCCCTCGGCGAGCGCGAGGAGCGACGCGAGGTCGTGCGAGAAGCGCTCCCCCGACTCGACCACGGGGACCGCATCGAGCTCCATCTCGGCGGCGAGCGCGCGCATCGCGGCGTCGTCGAGAAAGCGCGCTTCGGTGAGGTCGTAGGCGCTGAAGACGAAGAGCTGCGGGCCCTTGAGCCCGAGCGGGTTCTTCTGGATCCCAGGTCCGCAGATCTCGCCCTGGATGGCGTAGCGGCCGCTCTTCGAACGGAGCTTCGCGTCGAGGTCGTAGCGCCGCGCGATGGCCCAGTAGACGTTGTCTCCCTCGCGGATCGACCAGTTGCGACCGCAGGCGTGGAGGGTCTCGTCGTCGGGGTCGATGAGAAAGGTCGAGCTCGTCCCGTCGCACTTCTGGGTGATGACGTAGGGGTGCCCGCGGAGCTCGTCGAGCACGGCGGGCGCAGACTGAACGCGCTCCTCGTCGGTACGCGGAACGCGCGCAGGAAAGGCCGCGCGGAGCTCGCCCGCGCCCTGGGGCATCGGCGGGTCGTACCTGGTCACACCGAGGCGCTCGCTCACGTCTTCGCCGTCGGGGGTGTCAGCCTCGACGCCTGCCTCCGCGAGCGGCAGAAAGAGCCCCTGCGAGAGGCACCCTCGGAGGGTCATCGTTCGGATGCGAAAGGTCGTCGGGCGCGCGCCCTCGACGGGCTGCGCGGCCTTCGGCGTCCAGAGGAAGCGGTACACGGGCGCGTCGGGCGGCACCGCGTCGATCTCGAAGAACACGCCGCGGTCGCCCACGGCGAAGCTGCCCTTCTTCACCACGCACTGCCACCCGTTGATCTTCACGGCCTCGATCGCGTCGGCCCCGACGATGGGGACCACCGCGAGGACGCGCTGCACCGATGCGAGCTTCCGCTTCATGACTCGACGCTCCTCCGTTGAGAGACGCGCGGTGTAGCAGAAGCGCCGCGAGCGTCCAGTCGACCGATCGGTCAGCGCGCGGGCTTGGGGTGCGCCTCGAGCCAGTCGATCACGGCCTCGCCCCACGCCGGCGTGAAGGCCGGGATGTGCCCCGTGGCGTCCATCGACCAGAGCTCCGCAGCGCCGCCCATGCAGGCGCCGTGGCGTCCGACGTGGGTCTCGTTGCCGGGCGCCGTGGTCACGTAGTCGAAGGTCATCCCGGTGTCGGCGAAGTCGCCGCAGCGGTTGAGCCTCCCCCACGTCGCGACGGTGTCCCTCGCCGAGGGGTACATCGTCGCTGCGGTGCCTCCGAGGCTCCCGCCCCGGTAGAGAATCGTCGGGTCCGTGAGTCCGTGGATCTGAAGCACCGACACGGGCTCGCTCGGCGTGCAGCGCGAGGCGTCGGTCGACTGCGCGCCCGCGAGGCTCACGATGGCCGCGATGCGGTCGGCCCGCTCACACGCCATGCGATGCGCCATGAAGCCGCCGTTCGAGTGCCCCACGATGAAGATCCGCCGCGGGTCGACGCGGTAGCGCGCGGACATGTCGTCGATGATCGCGGTCACGTAGGCCACGTCGTCGATGTTCTGGCGCGCGAAGTCGCAGCACGCGTTGGTGGCGTTCCAGAAGCGCTGGCTCTGGGCGTTGAGCGTGCCGTCGGGGTAGGCGAGGAGAAAGTTCCGCGACTCCGAGAGCCCCGTGAGCCCGAGGTAGGCCGCCTGCAACGAGCCCGAAGCGCCGTATCCGTGGAGCAGCACCACGAGGGGCAGCGCGCGCGAGCCGTCGTAGGTCGAGGGGATGTGGCTCGGATAGGGCCGCGCGGCGATCATCATCGTGACCGCGGAGGACACGTCGGGCGCGGAAACATCGGGCGTAGAAGCCTCGGGCGATGACGTGTCGGCCCCGGCGTCGGTGACCGTGGAGACGTCGACGGAGGCGGCGTCGGGCGAGGGCGACGAGGTTCCCGATGAGCACGACGCAAGGATCGCGAGGGTGGCGCAGAGGGTGCGGAGCTTCATTGTGCGCGACGGTATCACCGTTGACCGTGCGGGGTCTTCACGGGCAGTGTTCGCGCGCCTTTACAGGCGCACGGAGGATCAACGGGATCTCATGACGCACGCACTCACGCATCTCTCGAGCGACGAACGCATGTTCTTCGACCAGGTGGCGCGCTTCGCCCGCGACCGGGTGGGGCCCCACGTGGCGCGCATGGACGAGGAGGGCGCGATGGAGCCCTCGCTCCTGCCCGAGCTCTTCGACCTCGGGGTGATGGGCGTCGAGGTGCCCGCGGAGTACGGCGGTCCGGGCGCGTCGTTCTTCACGGCGGCGCTCGCGGTCGAAGCCTTCGCGCTCATCGACCCGAGCGTGTCGGTGCTCGTCGACGTGCAGAACACGCTGGTCACCAACGCGGTGCTCCGCTGGGCGAGCGAAGACCAGAAGAAGAAGTACTGCCCCAAGCTCGTGGGCGAGTGGGTGGGCTCCTACGCGCTCTCCGAGGCGGGCAGCGGCAGCGACGCGTTCGCGCTCGCGACGAAGGCCGTCAAGCAGGGCGACCGCTACGTGCTCAACGGCCGCAAGCTGTGGATCACCAACGCCAACGAGTCGAACTTCTTCATCGTGTTCGCCAACGCGGACTCGGCGAAGGGCTACAAGGGCATCACGGCGTTCATCGTCGAGCGGGGATTCAAGGGCTTCTCCGTCGGCAAGAAGGAGCACAAGCTCGGCATCCGCGCGTCGAGCACCTGCGAGCTCATCCTCGAGGACTGCGAGGTCCCCGAGGAGAACGTGCTCGGCGAGGTGGGCAAAGGGTACAAGATCGCCATCGAGACGCTCAACGAGGGGCGCATCGGAATCGGCGCGCAGATGGTGGGCACGGCGCAGGGCGCCTTCGACTACGCCATGCGCTACATGAACGAGCGGAAGCAGTTCGGGCAGACCATCGCGAGCTTCCAGGGGATGCAGTTCCAGTACGCGCGCTGCGCGGTGGAGATCGAGGCCGCGAGGCTCATGGTCTACAACGCGGCGAGGCTCAAGGACGCTGGGCTCCCGTTCATCAAAGAGGCCGCGATGGCCAAGCTCTACGCGTCTGAGGTGGCCGAGCGCGTGGCCTCGCAGTGCGTGGAGTTCCTCGGCGGCGTCGGCTTCACGAAGGACTATCCCATCGAGAAGTTCTTCCGCGACTCGAAGATCGGCAAGATCTACGAGGGCACGTCGAACATGCAGCTCCAGACCATCGCGAAGATGCTCCAGACGCAGTACGGCGGCTGAGACCTCTCGCACCCCGAGTCATCGCATGACAGACCCGCTCCCCGGCCTCGACTACGCGGCCTTCGCGCGCGACCTCGACGAGATCCGCGCCGAGGTCGTGGCCTCGCTCGGCGCCGAAGACCTCGCCCACATGCAGAAGATGGAGCGCTGGGGCCGCGGCGCCGAAGCCCTCGGCTACGCCACCGCGTGGATCGCCCCGAACCCCATCTCCGCGGCCCTCATCTCGCTCGGCTCCACCGCGCGATGGACCATCGTCACGCACCACTGCTCGCACGGCGGCATGGACCGCGTTCCGAACGCGCCCGAGCGCTACCGTTCGAAGGTCTTCGCGCATGGGAAGCGGAGGCTCCTCGACTGGTTCGACTGGATGCTCCCCGACGCGTGGCACTACGAGCACAACGTCCTTCACCACTATCACACCAACGAGGGCCTCGACCCCGACCTCGTGGAGCAGAACTTCGAGTCGCTCCACCGCGACGGCGTGCCGATGGCCCTGCGCTACGCGGCCCTGGGCTTCTACGCCCTCACGTGGAAGCTCTCGTACTACGCGCCCAACACCTTCCTCGTGCTCCGCCGCGCGGAGCAGGCGCGCGCCGGGGGAAAGCCCGTCTCGATCAACGGCATCGCCAACCCCGACCCGCTCCTCACAGCCTTCGATCTCCGCACCGAGACGGGACGAGGCTTCTGGAGGCAGTGCCTCCTCCCCTACGGCCTCGTGCGCTTCGCGGCGCTCCCGGCGCTGTATCTACCGCTCGGTCCGTGGGCGGCCTTCAGCGTGTGGGCGAACTCCGTGGGCGCCGAGGTGATGCACAACCTCCACTCGTTCATGGTGATCGTGCCCAACCACGCGGGACCCGACATGCACCGCTTCGATCGTGCGGTGACCGATCGCGCGGAGTTCTACGTGCGTCAGGTGCTCGGCAGCGTGAACCTCTCCACGGGCGGAGACCTCCGTGACTTCATGCACGGGTTTCTCAACTACCAGATCGAGCATCACCTCTGGCCCGACCTGCCGCCGCGGGCCTACCAGCGCGTGCAGCCGAAGGTGAAGGCCGTGTGCGAGAAGCACGGCGTCCCCTACGTGCAGGAGCCCGTTTCGAAGCGCTTCGGCAAGCTCGTCGACGTGATCGTCGGACGCGCGACGATGAAGCGCAGCGAGACGCGCTCGAAGGCCGCGCGCAGGGCCTCAAAGCCCGAGGCCGAGCTCGCGGGCTGAACGGTCGAGCGCCGCGTCGCAGCGTCGCGCGTTCGTCAACGCGAGGCACCCACGCGGCGGCGCTCACAGACCGCGGCGAGGCATTTGGGCGCCCCTCGGCCACTGTGGTAGGGATCGATCGCATGCAGCGGCACCTCGTCTGCGCCATCGGGACCTTTGCGCTCCTTGCGTGCTCCGCCCCGCGTGGGGGCGGAACGACGACGCCCGAGGACGGATCCGTAACGGCCGATCGACCCGAACCGACGGATCAGGGCGCGCACGATGACGCGCTCCTGGCGCCGGAGACCGCGCCCCCAACCGACCTCGGCGAACAGTCTGACGCGACCGCACCCCTCGACGCGACCGGACCGCTCGACGCGACCGCACCGCTCGACGTGAGGCCGACCAGTGACGTGGCCGCGCCGCTCGACGGTCTCTCTCCGTCAGACGCCCTGGCGCCGCTCGACGCTTCGGCCCCCTTCGACGGATTCGGACGGCCTGACACGATGGTCTCCGTCGACGTCGCGGTTCCAGTCGACGCGCCGATCTGCGGGGCGCACGGCCTCCCGTGCTGCGCAGGAAACGTCTGCGTCGCAGGGATCTCATGCGTGTCGGGGCTGTGCGAGGACTTCTCGCTCTGTCGACGCGAAAGCGCTAGCTGCGGCCCCGGCATCGACTGTTGCGCGGGCCTCGCGTGCGGCGCTGGAACGTGTCGCGCCGCCGCGTGCACGCGCGACGGAGGCGCGTGCACCGATGGCGTCTCATGCTGCTCGGGGGCGTGCGTCGAAGGGACCTGCCGCAGTCGTCTGTGCCTCGGCGACGGCTTTCCCTGCGCGGGGAGCTCGGAGTGCTGCTCGGGGGCGTGCGTCGGGAGCTTCTGTCGCGCCTCCGCGTGTCGACCCGCGGGTGGCGCGTGCCTCAACTCGGGCGACTGCTGCACGGGGCTTCATTGCGCGGGCGGGGCGTGCCGGTCGACGACCTGCACCGGCGATGGCGGAAGGTGCGCGCGAGCTGCCGCGTGCTGCGCGGGACGCTGCGCCAACAACGTCTGCCGTCGAACGCTCTGCCTCGCGGCGGGATCCTCGTGCAGCGTCACCTCCGATTGCTGCGAAGGGAGCTGCGTCGGCGGCCAGTGTCAGGCGTCGCCCTGCCTCGGGGCGGGCGGCCCGGGCTGCGGCGCGCACTCCGACTGCTGCACGGGACTCACCTGTTCGCGCTGGACGTGCGAGCGCTTCACGTGTGTCGACGATGGCGGAGTCTGCGGTCTCTCCTCGGATTGCTGCTCCGGACTCTGTTCACGCGGAGTCTGTCGCAGCCCGGCCTGTCGCGCGCTCGGCTCGGGGTGCGCCGCGGTCTCTGACTGTTGTACGGGACCGTGCGTTTCGGGGCGATGCGCCCTGCTGGCCTGCGCCGTCGATGGCTACGCGTGCTCCGCCGCGAGCGACTGTTGCTCGCGCCGCTGCGCGGGCGGCGTCTGTCGAGGGGCTCTGTGTGGGGCGCCGGGCTCGGCGTGTGAGGCGACCTGGCAGTGTTGCTCCGCCGCCTGCGTGGGCGGAATGTGTCGGTGAGCCGAGCACATCAAACGTGCCGCAACGCCGCGCGGCGGTCGCCTCAGGGCAGGTTGAGGGTCGCGACGGGAACCTCGCGGTTCATGGTGTTCCCGTCGCCGATCTGTCCGTAGTAGCCCGCGCCCCAGCAGCGCACGCTCCCGTCGGCGAGGGCCGCGCAGGAGTGGTAGTTGCCCACGGTGACCTCCGCCGTCGAGGGGATCGCCACCTCGCGGAACGTCCTCGTGCACGCGTAGGTGTCGGGGAAGAGCGAGCAGCGCTCCGTGCCCGCGGCGCCGAGTCCGAGCTGAAACTCGTCGTTGCGCCCCGCGCAGCGCACGCCGCCCGAGGTGAGCGTCACGCAGGTGTGGTAGCGCCCCGCGGCCACGGAGCGCGCGCCGCTGAGCTCGGGGACGGGCACCGGCGAGAGCGCGCAGCGAAACGTGTCGCTCGTCGAGACGCTGCATGCGGTGCTCGCCGCGGTGCCGAGCTGACCCATGTCGTTCCATCCCCAGCAGTGCACCGAGCCGTCGCTGCGAACGGCGCAGGTGTGAGAGCCGCCCGCGGCGATCTGCGTGACGCCTGTGAGGCCCGTCACGGCCGTGGGTGACGTGCGCGGAGACTCCCTCACTTCGAGCGTCCCGGTGCCGATCTGCGCGGCGTCGTTGAGGCCCCAGCAGCGCACGGTGCCGTCCATGAGCAGCGCGCAGGTGTGAAAGCGCCCGAGCGAGATCTGCCGCACGTTCGTGAGTCCGTCGACGGCGCGCGGACGGCGCTGACAGCGCGTGGTGATCCCGTCGCCGGGGTCGCAGCTCCCTTCGCTCATCGCGGGCGCCACGCCCGACTGCGCGTACTTGTTGTCGCCCCAGCACTGCACCGTGCCGTCCATGAGCAGCGCGCACACGTGGAAGGCGCCGTTCGCGATCTGCCGCGCCGCCATCGGGAGCGTCACGCGCGCGGGGACGGGGTGCGCGGTCGTGTCGCTGGTGCCCTGGCCGAGCTCGCCCGCGTCGTTGAGGCCCCAGCACCACACGGAGCCGTCGCGCTTGAGGGCGCACGAGGTCCCGTTGCCAACGGAGACGTCGGTCACGTCGGTGAGGTCGGGCACGTCGCGCGGCGTGTGCTCGCAGGGCAGCGAGCTCGTCGAGCCGGGGACCCTGCACCGCTGTCGGCTCTCGACCACGGCGACGCCGAGCTGCGCGTTGTCGTTGACGCCCCAGCAGCGCACGCGGCCCGTCGAGAGCACGGCGCACGTGTGGGCGAAGGAGCCGCCCGAGACGTGCGTGACGCGCGGCGCGCCGCTGTCGGCGGGGCCAGTGTCGACGCTCGCGTCTTGCGTGGCGTCGGCGCTCGCGTCGGACCCCGCGTCCGCGCCGGCGTCGGCCATCGCGTCGGAGCCGCTCGAGGAGTCGGGGATGTCCGTCGTGGGGAGCGTGGTGGCGGGGTTTGATCCGCCGCAGGCGACGAGGAGCGGGACGACCAGTGCGAGGCGGTGCGCGCGCGACATGAGTCGTCGGAGGTTCTGACGTCCCGCGGAGCCGCGCAAGATCGTAACGAGCCGGGAGCGCAACGCCGCGGGCGCCACACAGCGCCCGCGCGTCACCCGAGGCGGGCGATCACATGCAGGCGCCCATGAAGCAGCGGCGGCCCATGGGGCAGACGTTGCCGCAGCGGCCGCAGTTGTTGTTGCTGCCCTGGAGGTTGGTGCAGGTGGTGCCGCAGAGCGTCGAGCCCGTGGGACACGCGCAGGTGCCCATCTGGCAGGCCGTTCCGCCGCTGCAGACGTTGCCGCAGCGACCGCAGTTGTTGTTGGCCGAGGCGACGTTCACGCAGGCCCCGCCGCAGTTGGTGAAGCCCGGATTGCAGGTGCAGACGCCCGAGGCGCAGAAGGTCCCGCCGAAGCAGGGGCGATCGCAGGCGCCGCAGTTGTTGCTGTCGAGCAGGGTGTTGGTGCACGTGCCCGAGCACTGCGTGGTGCCCGTGGGGCAGGTCGAGGTGCAGGTGCCGAGCACGCAGGTCTGTCCCGCGCCGCACGCGCGTCCGCAGGCGCCGCAGTTGGCCGGGTCATCGAGCAGGTTGGCGCAGCCCGTGGAGCAGGGCGTACGCCCCGCGGTGCAGGTGCAGAGGCCCGCGGCGCACGACTGCCCGGGGAGGCACGCGCGCCCGCACGCGCCGCAGTTGGCGGCGTTGTTGGTGAGGTTCACACACGAGGTTCCGCACGCCGTCGTGCCGGGGCCGCAGGCGCAGGTGCCGCGCTGGCAGGTCTGTCCGTTGAGGCAGGCGCGGCCGCAGGCGCCGCAGTTGTTGTTGCTGCCCTGGAGGTTGGTGCACGAGCCCGAGCAGTTGGTCTGACCCATCCCACACGTGAGCACGCAGCGGCCGTTCGTGCAGACCTGCCCCGAGGGGCAGGTGTTGCCGCACGCGCCGCAGTTCGTGGGGCTGTTCTGGAGGTTCGCGCAGACGCCCGAGCAGAGCGTGAGCGCGCCGCCGCCGCCGGGTCCGCCGCCGCCGCCCGCCGCGGGGCACGTGCAGCGACCGCCCTGGCAGACCTGTCCGCCGGTGCAGGCGACGCCGCAGGCGCCGCAGTTGCTCGCGTCGTTCGCGAGGGTGACGCACGACGAGCCGCAGCGATCGGTGCCCGCCGCGCAGGAGGTCTGGCACGCGCCGGCGGAGCACACCTGGCCGGCGGCGCAGGCGCGTCCGCAGGCGCCGCAGTTGTCCGAGCGGTTCGAGGTGTCGACGCACACGCCGCCGCAGAGCGTCTGGCCGGTGCCGCACACGCACGTCCCCGCGGAGCACGACTGACCTGCGGCGCAGGCGCGTCCGCAAGCGCCGCAGTTGGCCGCGCTGGAGTTCAGGTCGACGCAGGCCGTACCGCACGCGGTCTGACCCGTCGCGCACGAGAGGCGACACACGCCGCTGTTGCAGACCTGACCGGCGGTGCAGACGGTTCCGCATGCGCCGCAGTTGCGGGCGTCGCTGCGGATGTCGACGCATGCGCCGCCGCACGCGGTCTGGCCCGCGGGGCACACGCACGAGCCGCCGGAGCAGATCGTTCCGCTGGTGCACGCGCGTCCGCATGCGCCGCAGTTCGATGCGTTGCTGCGGAGGTCGACGCAGCTCGTTCCGCAGGCGCTCAGGCCGCCGGTGCACGAGGTCACGCACGCGCCCGAGGAGCACACCTGACCCGCGAGGCAGGCGCGTCCGCACGCGCCGCAGTTGGCCGCGCTGGTCTGCGTGTTGACGCAGACGCCGCTGCAGAGCGTCGCGCCGGGGTCGGTACAGCCGGGGGGAACGTCGGCGACGGGCACATCGACGCGCGGAACATCGACGACGGGCACGTCGACGCGCGGAACGTCGACGATGGGCACATCGATGCCAGGGACGTCGATGCCAGGGACGTCGACACCAGGGACGTCGACACCGGGCACGTCGGGGAAGGGCACGTCGGGGAAGGGCACGTCCTCGACCGGGGGAACGTCTTCACCGGGCACCACATCGGTGCCAGGCGGCACGTCTTCGCCAGGGACAACATCGGTGCCCGGGGGGACGTCTTCGCCGGGGATCACATCGGCGCCAGGGGTGGTGTCGGGCGCTGCGTCGACGGTGGGGACGTCGATGTTCACCGTGAGCTCGCTCGACCCGCAGCCCGCCGCGATCAGCGCGGCGAACAGCAGACCGATCCGTGTAGTCGAAGTCTTCATCAGGGGGTTCACTCCTCTATCCGATTGAATGGGGCTTCGAGGCGCGCTGCTTCACGCCAAAACGTCTGGGTCGGCGATGCCTCCGGGCGCACGCGGCGCCTCCGACGAGGAGCCCCCACGCCGCGATCGAAGCGCCCCCGTCGCGCGGCGTCGCACGACACGCGCAATCGGCGGGCTGCGGACGAGGCGGCGCGCCTCCGTCAGCGTTCGCGTCGAGCCGCGACGCGTCTGCGACGGAGGCGTCGTCGGCGGCGAACATCTGCCGGATCAAGGGCCAGCGCGCGGCGCACACCGAGGCTCCGACGGTGCCTGCCGCGCATGCGGGCGCGCCCCTCAGCGTTTCGAAGCGCACGAGCGGAGACACGGTGCGTCCGTCATCGCGGGAGCGGCCGAGCGCGTAGCCCTCCGACGCGAAGGGCGCGCACACGTACAGGGCGTTCGAGTGCCAGCGGAGGCACAGCACGGGGACCTCGTTCACGCGCGTGAAGGCGCCGCCGTCGGTCGATCGCCAGAGGTGATCCGCGGGGCCGCCGTACCACACGGTGCGGCCGTCGCCCGAGAGCGCGAAGCCGAGCATCGGGCCGCTCGTGCGAGCGAAGGGGGTGAAGTGCCTCGCGCCGTCCGTCGATCGCAGAAGCACCGTTCCGCCAGGGAGTCCCGCGTCATCGCCAGGGAGCGACGAGCGGAGGTACACCACGTCGGGGTTCGTCGGGTCGACGCCCGCGAGGTACGCGTCGCGACCGCCGCCGAGGTCGAGCGCGACGTCTTCGAAGCGCGCGCCGCCGTCGTCTGATCGGAGCAGCATCGCGCGCGAGTCCTCCGTCGACACCGCGGTGACGTAGACCCGCTCGGCGCGAGGTCCCGCGGCTTCGATGGTGAGCGGGAGCGCGCCCGCGGCGATGGTCCCCGTGACGGTGAAGGTCGCGCCGCCGTCGCGCGAGACGAGCACGCGGTTGGGCCCCGAGCCGTTGGAGCCCACCCAGTACACGGTCTCTCCGTCGGCCGTGGTGGTGACGTCGCCGGTGAAGTCTCGCGCGGCCTCGGAGACACGCGCCGCGGTGCAGAGGTCGCGCGTGCGAGAGAGCCCGTCGGGGATTCCCACGAAGAGCGGCACGCCCGCGCTCGCGCCGCCCCAGGCGAGGGGAGGGTCCCACGGAGCTCCGTTGCTGTAGTCGAAGAGCTCTTCGCAGAGCCACGACCACGAGGCGCCCGCGTCGACGCTCACGATGAGGCCGAAGGTCGTGCGGAGCGCGATGTGATCCCCGCGCGCGCCGGGTCCGAGCACCACGTACTGCGCCGCGGGGAAGCGTCCGTTGGCCCGCGCGGGCCACGGGAGGAGCGCGACGCCCGAGGCGATCGCGAGCGCGAGAGCTGAGGCACGCATCGCCGATGCTCATACCGCAGGGAGGCGCCCGACGGACAATGCGCGTCGGGTGCTTCACGCGGGAGGCGCGGCGGGTATCATCGCGGCGCGCGGCGTCTCCGGCACTCCCTGTCGGCGAATTCGCCGTCGCCTGCGAAAGAGGAGTGCGAGACCGATGGCGTCGAGACCGATCATTCACCACGTCGCGGGGTATGGACTCGCGCTGCTCTTCATCGCGGGCTGCGGCACCGACCCGGCGTCTCCCGCGACCACGCCCGACGCGGCGACCGACACGGTCATCGTCGACACCTCCGTCGCGGCCGACAACGGACCTGCCGACGCGGCGACCGCGACAGACGCGTCGACTGCGACCGACACGGCGCCCGCGCCCGACGTGACGGAGCCGCCGGTCATGGCGAGCTCGTGCGACGACCTCCACGCGGGGACGGTCACGAACTTCATGGTCGACGGCACGCCGCGCAGCTTCATCCTCACGCTCCCCACGGGCGCGACGGCGGCGGGTGGAAGCTGGCCCGTGGTGTTCAACTGGCACGGCCTCGGAGACACCGCGACGAACTTCAACGGGCTGATGGCGACGCAGGTGAACAACGCCACGATGCCCTTCATCCTGGTGACGCCGGAGTCGACGCACCTCGGCCCCACGACGATGCCCGTGGGCCTCGACTGGGATCAGCTCAACGTGATGCTCCCCAACCGCGAGGCGCGGCTCTTCGACGCGGTGGTGGGGTGCCTGAACACGCGCTTCGGCGTCGACCGCGACCGCGTGTACACCATGGGGTTCTCGGCGGGCGCGATCATGAGCGACCTGCTCGGCGTGCTCCGCGGAGACCAGCTCGCGGCCGTGGTGAGCTACTCGGGCGGCTACTTCGCGAACCCCGAGAACCCCATGACGCTCGGCTCGCTCGCGTCGTTCGTGTCGTGGCCCGACCTCACGACGCGCAACGCGTACCCGCAGCTCATGCTCCACGGAGGAATGACCGACACGTTCTCGCTCGTCATCGCGACGGCGCGCTTCAACGTGTTCGCGGCCAACGACTCGACGTGGCTGCGCGCGCGCGGGCACGACGTGATCCTCTGCGATCACAGCGGCGGTCACCGCGTTCCGACGGCGGTGATGGGGCGCCAGGTGGTGGAGTTCTTCGCCGCGCACCGTCGCGGCGCAGCGTCGACGTGGGGCACCGGGCTGCCCGCGGACTACCCCGCGTACTGCGCGTTCCAGGCGCACACGTCGATGTGAGCGACGCGCGTCGCTGCGCTGGCGGTGTAACCGGCGC
>JBPOHC010000201.1:0-1785 GCA_052035985.1 Myxococcota bacterium
CTGCTGCTCTTCCGTCGACATGGTCTTCTTGCACGCCGGACAAGTCACCTTGACCTTACGGGTGGTGTCTTCGGTCACCGTTCGATCCGACGCCGCAGCGCCTCCCCCTGCCGAACAGAGAAACACCACCCAATCAGCGCGGTTCTGCGTCACCGCGTTCACCACGGGGTCCGGTGAACCACCCACGGAACAGATCAACACACGATTTGCCATCGCTCCACCGCCTTCCCAATGCGCTTCCGTCGATCGTCATCGGCCACGTCGTAGGCGATCACCCACGGCCTTCGCCCGTCGCTCACGGCGCCGCCTCGACGCGCAGCGAGCCGAAGCCCAGCGTCGTGCTGCGGCCCACGGCGGTCACCGCGGCGGCCTCGAGCAGGGGGGCCAGCGCGGTCACCCCTTCGCCCTCGACGATCGCCTCCCCCGAGAAGCCGCGCAGGGGCATCCGTCGGTCTTGCGCGTGGCTGTATCGCGACCCGACCCAGCGCGTGATCGTCCCCTCGCGCAGCCGCACGCCGCGGAGGTCGGGGAGGCGCACGCGCTCGGTCTTTGCGCCCGCGAAGCCGCTCACCAGCGCGCTCATCCTTCGCAGCGCGACGCCCGCGAGGAGCGAGAGCCACGGCGCCTCGGGGCAACGCGCGGCGCTCGGCCCGAGGTCGTCGCTCCCCTCGAAGCGCACGAGGAAGGGGCTCACCGTCTCGACGCGCAGCGCGCGCACCTCGCGGCCCGTCGAGGGCCATGTGACGGGGCCCGCGTCGAGCTCCTCGACGAGGTTGCGCACGGGGCCTCGCTCGCCCACGCACTCGAGCGCGTCGACGAGCGACGCCACCAACGGAGAGACGCGCGGCGCGCCGCTCGGAACGGAGACCAGCGAGACCTCCCAGCGCGCTCCCTTCGGCTGCTGCGTCGCGCCTGGAACACCCCCGAGCCACCACGGACGCGCGCCGTCTCCGGGGTCTTCGTCGCCGACGCCCACGAGCGCGGCGTAGTCGCAGCGGGCGACCTCGGAGCACCCCGCGCAGCGCTCGGCGCCGGTGAGGCAGCGCGCGTGACGGAGCCCCTGCGCGGTGAGTCCGCGCACCACGGAGCAGATGGGGTCTTGAAGGTTGACGTCACGACGGAGCGTGACCGCGAGGCGAGTGCGTCGCAGTCCGAGCGCTCTCAGGGGCGCGAGCCAGGCGCCGAGGTCGGGCGTGTCTGTCATCGGGTGTCGAGTGCCTCCCGGCGTCGGAGGGTACAACCGGGCGGCGGACGATCGCACTCCTCTTCGCGCGACGGACGCGCTGGAGAGGGCGCCAGGGAGCGCGTCAGGCGGGACGGATCGGGTCGGCCACGGGGGCAGGCGCGGGCGCAGGAGCGGGCGCCGGGGCGGGCGCAGGCACGGGTACGGGCGGGTCTTCGATCACCTCGGCGGAGCCGCGGGACACGACCCGCGATCCGAGCGGCGGGACGAAGTCATTGAAAGCTTCGCCGTAGACCTTGAAGCCGCCGAGGCGCATCGAGGCGTGGCGACGACGGAGCTCGGCCCAGATCGTGTCACGACGGAGCGCGGAGACCGACGGCTCCGAGGGCTTCACGGCCACGGCGCCGTCGGGGGTGACGTGTCGGAGGATCCACGCGCCGAGCGTCTCCATCTTCTGGAGGCGCTTCTCGTTGAAGGGGTGCTTGCCCGCGAGGGGTTCGGCGTACTCGCGCAGGAGGGCGGCGATTCCGATGCCGTCGCGGCCCGCGTCGAGGATTCCTTTGCCCTCTTCGAGGAGGTCGAGTTCGCGGTGCCGGACGGCA
>JBPOHC010000032.1:0-25327 GCA_052035985.1 Myxococcota bacterium
CGATCGCATGGAGGCCCGCGCGGACTACGAGCGCGAGTGCCGAAGACCGCGTTCGAGGACGTAGAAGAGCAGCAACCCCAGCTCGCAGAAGACGATCACCAGCAGCCACGGTTCGACGTGGAGGGCCTGCGCGGCGGTCACGGAGCCGAGTCGGCCGATGCGCGCGAGCTTCGGGAAAAACAGGGGGTACGAGAGACCGAAGAGCACCGCGCCGGTGTAGAGACCGAGGGCGCCGGGGATGAGGTAGTCGAGGCGTCCTTCGCCCGCGCCTGCTGCGACGGTGCCTGGACAGAAGCCCGCGAGCGCCATCGCGAAGCCGAAGAGCACGCCGCCCGCGAGGTTGCCGAGCGCGTAGGTCTGCGCCACGGGAACCGCCGCGGCGAAGCCCAGCGACACGAGCGCCTGGTTGGTCACCAGCGCCACCATCAGCGCCGTGAAGAGGAACTTCACCACCGTGAGGTCGGTGAAGCGGAACGCGTTGACGATGGTCTCGTAGCGTCCGAGGCGCCCCTTCTGGAGGGCCCAGCCGAAGGCGAATCCGAGCGCCAGCGGAGCGAGTACGGCGCTCATGGCGTCGCTCCCTTCTTCGCGCGGTAGAGCCACATCGCGATGGGGATTCCACCCGCGAACATTCCGATGATGAAGAGGAACGCGCCCGGCGCGAGCGCGGCTCCGCCCGACACCGCGAGGCCTGCCGTGCATCCTCCCGCGATTCCAGCCGCGTACTCGATGAGCGCCGTGCCGAAGAACACCACCGACCACCGCACGAACACGCTCGGTCCGAACACGTCGGTCCATTGCGAGTCGGGCATCGTGCGCAGCTTGAACTCCCCGCTCGCGAGCGCCGACGCGAGCGCGCCGAGGAACATCCCGATGGTGAGGTACACCTCCCAGGTCGCGCCCGTCGTGACCACGTCGCGCCAGTAGAAATCGCCCGGCGCGAGCGCGCGTCCGACATAGCCCGAGAGCGCCACGTAGGCGCCCGAACCGCTGATGCGACGGTCGAACACGGCCATCGAGATCGCCGTGGTCAGTCCGAGCAGAACGCCCGCGGCGTAGGGGCTCCAGCTCCTTCGGGTGAGCAGCGACGACGCGCTCATGGCGTTGCGCCTCCCTGCGCGCGTTGAAGGCGTTGTTCGTTCCAGACGATGAAGCGGATTCCCGCGAGCGCGAGGACGAGCGCGGTGAGCGCCAGCGCGACGTTGCCCCACACGATCTTCGGCCGCGCGTCGATCTCA
Organism: Myxococcota bacterium; assembly: GCA_052035985.1. Classification (GTDB taxonomy): domain Bacteria; phylum Myxococcota_A; class Polyangia; order Polyangiales; genus CAISKJ01. Next base: position 1,239 of record JBPOHC010000032.1, read on the forward strand.
GCCGCGGTGCACGGTGCGGTCGTCGACGCGCGTGGTGTCGGCGGCGGCGTCGCGTGAGAGAGAGGCACGAAGCTGAGATACCGCTGCGCCTTCTGCGAGGCCTCCGATGGGTGACAGGGCGCGCAGCGTCCTTCGATGTTGGTGAGCGGAGAGCTCACGCCGACGTGCGCCGAGGGTGCGTCTGCCGCGCGTGGATTGCCGCCGTGACAACGCGCGCAGAAATCCGCGAAGGCGTGGTCGACGTGCCAGGGCAGAGGACCCGCGAGCACGGGGCGCTCCCCTCGCACCTCGTGGCAATTGCGGCATTGCGAGAAGTTCGAGCCACACTGCTGGGCTCTCGCGTCGAAGGCGAGCGCGAGGAGCACCACGATGAACAAGGTGCCGCGTCTCATGGCCTTGCAGCAAAGGCAGCAAGTAGCAGACCGCTCGGCGTCACGGAGAGCGCAACACGCGGTCGGCTGCTTCGACGCGGCGAAACCGCGGTGCGTCGTCGTGAGGCGCGTTGTAGACAGCGCTGCCAGCGCGCGACGTCCCAAGATGCCTCGCGAGCGCCGCCGCACACCCGAGTCGCGCGCCACTCGCCACGACGGCTACGCACCGCTCGCGTCGCGATGTCACAACCACGCTGCGCGGCTGAGATCGCAACCCTCCGTGATAGCGTGGCGGGGCTTCTGCGCGGTCGTTTCGCGCGCTCAGACTTCGACGTCTCGCCCGCGCCTCCACGGCGCGAAGGAGTCACTGGATGTCGCCTCGCTCCCTGTTGCTTGCGTCGCTCGCCGCGATGGGCCTCGCGTGTACTTCGGCGCCCACGACCTCGCCGCAAGGCTGCCTCCCAGGCGCTTCGCTCGCATGCGCCTGCACCGACGGACGCACCGGCGCCCAGGTCTGCGGTGACGACGGACGCCTCAGCCCCTGCGTCTGCACGGGCGGTGACGCGTCGACGACACTCCCCGACGCGACGTCATCCGACGTTCCCGCGAGCGTCGATGCGCCCCTCGGCGTCGATGTGCCCGCGAGCCCCGATGCGCCCGTCGGCGTTGATCTCCCTGCGAGCCCCGACGTGCCCGTGAGCATCGACGTGCCCGTGAGCCCTGACGTGCCCGTGAGCCCTGACGTGCCGGTGAGCATCGACACGCCGACGCCGATCGATGTGCCGATCGCGACGACGGGCAACCCCTTCGACGGCGCGCGCATGTACGTGAACCCCGACTACACCCGCGCCGTGCAGATGTCGGCCGACCTCGCGTCGGCGTCGCTGCGCCCAACGCTCGCGTGCGTCGGACGTTACCCCACGGCCATCTGGATCGACCGCATCGCGAAGGTCCCCGAGGTCACGCGCCACCTCGACGCCGCGCTCTCGGAGCAGTCGCGTGAGGGGCGCCCCGTGGTCACCACCTTCGTCGTCTATGACCTCCCCGGACGCGACTGCGCCGCGCACGCTTCGAATGGAGAGCTCACGATCTCGACCGCCGATCAGGCCCGCTATCGCACCGAGTACATCGACCGCATCGCCGCCGCGTTTCGCGCGCATCCCGGTCAGCGCATCGCCGCGATCATCGAGCCCGACTCGCTGCCCAACCTCGCCACCAACCTCTCGGTGCCCGCGTGCGCAGCCGCGCAGAACGCATACCGCGACGGGGTCGCGTACGCGATTCGCGCGCTCGCGCTGCCCAACGTGTCGCTCTACCTCGACGCCGCCCACGCGGGGTGGCTCGGATGGCCCGACAACCGCACGCGCGCCGCGGCCGTGTATCGCAGCGTGCTCGACGCGGCGGGAGGCGTGAACCTCATCCGCGGCTTCGCTTCGAACGTCTCGAACTACACCGTGCTCCGCGAGGGCCCCGAGCGCTTCGGCTGGGACTCGAACCCCTGTCACGACGAGACGACGTACGCGCGGCTCCTCGGCGACGCGCTCGCCGCCGCGGGGATCACGCACCACGACTGGATCATCGACACGAGCCGCAACGGTCGCGGCAACATCAGGGCGCAGTGGGGATCGTGGTGCAACGTGCAGGGCGCAGGGCTCGGCGAGCGTCCCGTGGCCTCTCCTGCGCCGGGCCTCGACGCGTATCTGTGGGTCAAGCCGCCGGGCGAGTCTGACGGCACCAGCGACCGCACCGCCGCGCGCTACGACGACGCCTGCGGCAACGCCGACGCCACGTCAGGAGCCCCCGAAGCGGGCACGTGGTTCCACTCGTACTTTCTCTCGCTCGTGCAGAACGCGTCGCCCGCGGTGGCTGCTTGCGCGTCTCTCCCCGATGCGTCGATCGATGCGCCGACCGACGCCGTGGTCTCGCCCGATGTGAGCGTGAGGCCCGACGTGACGGTGACTCCCGACGTTCGCACCGACGTCGCGACCGCCGATGTGCCTTCGGCGCCGACGCGTCCCGGCTTCTTTCACACGCAGGGCGCGGCGATCGTCGACTCGATGGGCCGCACGGTGCGCCTCACGGGGCTCTCGTGGTTCGGCTTCGAAACCGCCAACTACGCGCCGCACGGACTCTGGTCGCGCTCGATGGCCTCGGTGCTCGATCAGATCCGCACCCTCGGCTACAACACGATCCGCGTGCCCTGGTGCAACCAGATGCTCGACGCGAGCAGCGCGCCCAACAGCATCGACCTTGCGCAGAACGCAGATCTCCGCGGGCTCACGGCGCTGCAGATCCTCGATCAGCTCATCGCGGGGGCGAGGGCGCGCGGGCTCAAGGTCATTCTCGACAGGCACCGCCCTGACTCGGGCTCGCAGTCTGAGCTCTGGTACACGGGCGCCTACGACGAGGCGCGCTGGATTCGCGACTGGGTGATGCTCGCGACGCGCTACCGCGACAACCCCACGGTCATCGGCTTCGACCTCCACAACGAGCCGCACGGCGCGGCCACGTGGGGCGACGGCAACATGGCGACCGACTGGCGCCTCGCCGCCGAGCGCGCGGGCAACGCGGTGCTCGCGGTCAACCCCGACCTGCTCATCATCGTCGAGGGCATCGAGCGTCACGCGGGCACGTCGTACTGGTGGGGCGGCAACCTCCGCGGCGTTCGCGCTGCGCCCGTGCGCCTCTCGGTGCCTGGACGGGTTGTCTACTCGCCGCACGACTACCCCGCGTCGGTGTACGCGCAGACGTGGTTCAGCGCGGCGGACTATCCGGCCAACCTCCCGCGCGTGTGGGGCGACGCGTGGGGCTACATCGCGGCCGAGAACATCGCGCCCGTGTGGATCGGCGAGTTCGGCACGCGCCTCGCGACGACCTCAGACCGCCAGTGGCTCACGGGCCTCGTGTCGTACATCCGCACGAACAACCTCAGCTTCGCGTTCTGGTGCCTCAACCCGAACAGCGGAGACACGGGCGGAATCCTTCAAGACGACTGGCGCACGGTGAACACCGAGAAGCAGTCGATCGTGATGCCCGCGCTCGCGCCGCTCCTCTGATCATCCCCGCTCCACGTCTCGCAGGTCAGGGAACTCGATCACCGCCGCGCAGGTGAGCTCCACCTCGGCGCGTCCGCGGTTGTCGAGCACGCCGCAACGCTCGAGACCGTCGTCTTGAATGATCCGATAGCGGCTGTGCGCCATCGGCGTGCCCTGCTGGTCGAGCACCTCGATGTGCGTGAGCTCGACGCGCGTGGGCTCCACCGGGTCGGTCACCGACGCGGGGGACTTCAGGAGCACGCGTGCGCCGTCGATGTGCGCGTCCGTCGACAGCTCGACGGAGGCGCGCTTCGACTTCAAGAGCACCTTCTCCGAGAGCACCTGGACCTTCTTCTTCGCGCGGACGCGCAGCTCGTCTTCTTCGACGGTGAGCCCCGCGCCGCCGCCGGTCATCACGAGCGACGGCGTCGAGAGCTCGATGCGATCGGGCGTGAGCCGCAGGACGCTCTCTCCGCAGCGCAGCACGACCTCCTTGTCGGAGCTGAGCTCGACGGACTCGGTGCCCTCGACGCGCGCGTCGCCGACGGTGTGAACGAGCCACGTGCGCCTCGCCTCGCGGCCTCCGACGACGGTGGTCACCGAGCCCTTCGCGCGCGTGAGGTCGTCGCCGAGGAGCGTCACCTCTCGCACGCCGCGCACCTCGACCCGCTGCGCGCCCGCGACGCGCTCGTCGGTGTCACCGCCCGTGCGCGTGTTGCGGTCTCCCTCGACCACGTCGTGACGGCCGTGGCGAGAGAGCGTGCAGTGTTCGCCGTGCACGACGGTCTGGTGCACGCCCATCACCTCGTGGTGACAGACGCCGCCGACGGTGTGCACCTGGTTGTGGCGCACGGTCACCTTGTCGTCGTTGCGAATGTCGAGCGAGTGATCGTTCTCGACCACCGCGTCGAAGTCCTTCTGCGCGTGGAGGAACACCTGCTCCTTGCCCGCGAGGTCTTCGAAGGAGAACTCGTTGAAGCCCGCGCCGCCGGGCGTGCTGTGGGTGCGCCATCCCGCGCGCGAGCGGCTGTGAGGAAGGCCGAAGGGCGCCTCGTTGACGCCGTTGTACGCGCAGCCGATCACCATCGGTCGGTCGACGTCGCCGCCGAGGAACGAGACGATCACCTCCATCCCGACGCGCGGGATGAACTGCGCCCCCCAACCGCCGCCCGCCCAGGTCTGCGCGACGCGGACCCAGCACGAACTGCGGTCATCGAAGCGGCCGTGGCGATCCCACGGAAACTGCACCTTCACGCGTCCGTGGCGGTCTGTGTAGATGTCTTCGCCGGGCGGGCCGGTGACCGTGGCGACCTCGAGCACCTGCTGCAAGGCCCTCGCGCGCTCGCGGGGACGCAGCACCACGTCGCTCGGCGCGCACTCGAAGCTGTTCGAATAGACCACGGCGCCGTCGCGGGCCTCGGTGCGCGAAGGGACCGCGCCGCGGTGCTCCACGCGGCTCACCACGTACTCGCGGTTGCAGGGGTCGTGGGCGTGGTCGGTGAGGGTGAAGCGCAGACCCGCGGAGAGCCTTCGGCAGAAGCTCTTTCCTGCGCCGACGACGGCGCGCGCGCGGAGCCGCTGGAGGAGCTTCATGGCCTCGGTGGTCGAGGCCGCGTCGGGCTCTTCGAAGTCTCCGCGGTGGTCGTAGTGCTCGACGAGGCGCGGGTCGACGGGCGGCGCGATGCCCCCGAGGAGCGCGGCCATGCGGGCGCCTCCCGCGGCGAGCGAGGTCGGGTCCGTGGGCAACGCCACATGCGACGAGAGGTCCGTCTGCGGCGTCTGGAACTCGTAGTCGCGCATCGTGACGGACTTCTCGCGCACGCGGCGTTCGAGCGTGAAGGTCGTGACCGTCGACTCCGACGTGAGCGCGTCGGCGGCCGTGTCTCGCACCGCGAGCACCGCGCTCGCACCGGCGGGCGCTTCGTCGTCGGGCTCCACCGCGCCGTAGCCGCTCACCTCGTCACTGAGCACGAGGATCTCTCCGTCGGCCGTGACGCGGGCCCACGTCTCGGGGTCGAGGGGATCGGGGTGCGAGACCGCTTCGACGAGCGCGGGCGGCGCTTCGAAGCGGTAGTGAATGCCCGCGGCGGCGAGCTCCCTCGTCACGAAGTCGAAGGCGCTCTCCTGGTACTGGACGCAGTAGGCGCGAGGGCGAGGGCGCTGCTCGAGGGACCATTTGCGCGCGACACCGAACGCGCCGAGCACCTCGTCGACGACGTCGGTGACGGTCATGTCCTGAAAGATCCGGCTCTCGTGGCGGCGCTTGAGGAGCCAGAGTCGCGGCACGAGGCGCGCGGTGTAGACCGCCGTTCCGGGTGTTGAAGACGCGAGGGCGCCGTGGGCGCGCAGGGCCGCGACGACGCCGTGAACGACGCGCGGCGACCGCTGCGGCGCGCGTAGGAGCAGCGTCGCGGAGCGCGCGACGAGGCCCGCGTGAAGCGTCGCGGGGTCGATGTCGGACTGGAACTCCACGTCGAAGCGGAAGCACCGCGACATCGCCTCGGAGCCGTGGAGCGACCGCACCGCGAGCTCGCCCGCGCACCACGGGCCCGAGAGGAGCTCGAAGGCCGTCGCCGCGCGCCGCGCCTGCTCATAGATCGCCTGAAGGTTCTGCGAGCGCGTCGTGAGGCGAGACTCTTCATGGAACGACATCGGAACACTCCCTCCGCCCGCTGCGCGGGTGAGACCCGCCGCTCAGCAGCCGAGCCCCTGCGTGCGGAACTCGTGGGTCATCTGCTTCGGGCCCTCGTCACCGAACGCCCCGATGGAGAGCGTCACGCGCCACCAGAGGTAGCTGTGGCCCCCTTCGAGGTGCGCCACGGAGTCGAGGTTCACGCTCTTCGAGACGCCGAGCTTCACCATCACCACGTCGGTCGTGTCGGGGCACGTGACCTCGATCACGTTGTTCTTCAGCGTGTGCGTGAGCGTCCCCTCGTCGGGCTCCGGCGACGCGCTCACGACGATCTCGTCGAAGATCTTCTCGTACGGGATCTGGTGCGGATACGTGACCCGGATGTGGATCATCTCGAGGCGCGCGCTGAGCACCTTCGCCATGGCGCCGTCTTTGTCTTCCTTCGCGGCGATGGCGATGAGCCACGAGGCGTCGTTGTCGAGCACGGCGCGGCGTCGCGCGAGGTGCTCCGCCGTGACCGGGAGGCGCAGCCCGTCGGGCTCCGTCGACGGAGGCAGCGACCAGAGGCCCATGTTGAAGGGCGCGGGCGCGTCGCGGATCTCCTCCCCGTCAGGGATCGATCGCAGGTAGCCCTTGTAGCTCGCCTCGCTCTTGAGGTCCGACGGCGGGTTCGCGGTGAGGGCCGTGAACGCGTTCCAGTCTGCGATCTTGTCGTTGATCGCCTCGCGGTGAACGATCGCCGCCCACGGGTCGGCGCTGTTGCCCGAGAGGTTGTTGGCCTGCTTCCACGCTTGGAGAAAGGTGTCTCCGGCCTGCAACCTGTCGCAGAACTTTCGCACGATCGTGGTCGATCGCACGGCGCCCGGCGCGGCCTCCTCGTAGCCGAGAATCCCGCGCACCACGGGGCTCCCGCCGGCCATCATCCGCGTCCAGAGGGCCCACGTCGCGCTGTTGAGCGTCGAGCACTGCGCGAGGATGATCCACAGCGGCCCGCGGAACGTCTGCGTCGACTCGCGGCCCACGAGGAACCATTTCTGACGGCTCCCGTAGGTCTCCTTCGCGGGGTCGGGCTCGGCGGTCTTCGAGGGCTGCATCGAGTCGCCCGCCATGAAGCCGCCGAGCCAGCCGTGGGAGCTCACATACACGAGCGAGGCGTCGCGGGTCTCGGTGAGGTCCTCGTCGAGCTCGGCGAACGACCAGTGCGACGCGCCGCCGTACTCGCGCCGCGTGAGCCGCGGGCGCAGGAGCATCGTCGGGACGAAGCGCGACGACTGCTCGTAGGCCGTGTGCCGACCGTACGTGACCGAGCTGTCGGGGCCGTCGTCCCAGGTGCGCTTCCCGTCGGCCTCGGTGACGTACGGCGAGCGCGCGACGACGGGCTCGTGGTTGCTGTACTTCTGCCACGCGCGGTCGGTGCCGAAGCCGCACTCGCCGCACGGATCGACCACCGGGATGCTCGATCCGCCGCTGGGGTCGGCGACCTTTCGCACGAGCAGAAAGGGGTGCGCCGCGTCGACGAGGCGCCGCGCGTCCTGCGGGTCGACGTCGAGCTCCTCGACGATGTTCTTCCACTTGAAGCGGCTCTGGAGCAGGCCCCCGAAGCCCGCGCTGTCCATCTCGTTCATCCCGTCGATGAGGAGAAAGTACACAGGCGGCGCGTCGGGGTTGATGCCGTTGGGGGAGCCCGGCGTACCGGGCGAAACGCTGCGTGTCGGAGGTGCCATCGTCGCGTCCCTCGCTCAGTTCCCGTGCGCCTCGGCGATGCCCTGTCGCGTGGCGTCATCGATCTCGCCGGTGGGTTCGAGGCCCTTCGACTGCTGAAAGCCCGCCACGGCGTTGCGCACGTCGGCCTCCGACGGAGCGCCGCTCGCAGCGGGCATCGCGAAGCCCATGTTGACAAGCCTCGCGAACACGCCCGCGTCTTCGGTGATGGGGTCGAGGTCGCCGACGCCGAGCTGAAACCGCAGCGCGCGCTTCGGCAGAAAGATGGTCACCTCTCGCACGCGCACGGGCACCTCGAAGGTGGCTCTGCCCTCGCCGTCGGTCGTGCTCTTGAAGGGCTTCGGCAGCCCCTCCACTTCGAAGGGCTCGTCGCGCATCGGCCCCTCGGCGCCCGAGAGCGCGAGGGGCACCTTCACCATCGGGATGCGCGCCATGTAGCTGTTGAAGCCGCCCGGCGTGACGGCGAGCCTGGGCTTCGGCGTCGCGGGGATGTGCAGCACGTCGCCCGGCGAGAGCTGCGTCGGGGTGCGTCCCTTCGTTCGGAGGGCGGCGTTTCGCGGGTCATTCCAGATGTGCTCGGCGCGCACGCCGACGCGCGTCGCGATCTGTTCGAGGTAGTCGCCCGGCCGTACGACCCAGGTTCCCATCGCGCTGCTCCTTCACTCGACCACGAGCGTGTCGGCGCCCGCGTCGCTGATCGAGACCGTGCCCGCCCACGCGCACAGGCACGTCGAGTCGTCCGTGAGCGCCGCGAAGGTGCCCACCATCACCGCGCTCGCTCCGGGCGACCACGGCGCGGGCACCACCGGGATGCACGGCTGCGGCGTGAGCGCTCCCATCGCAGCGGCGGTCGCTGCCGCCACCTGCGGGTTCGCAGGCGACTGGCACATCCCCAGGGGCGCGATGTTCACCATCGGCGCGAAGTCCATCACCGTCGCCGCGGGCTTCTCGTCGCCGCTCGTGAGCAGCGTCGGGAGCACGCTCAGGCTCGCGGGCGATGAGCCCTGGCTGCACCGGATCGAGGCTCCGTGAATCACCAGCTTGGGCACCGTCGACGCTCCTCTCGCGCCGCCCTGCGGTGCAGAGTGCGTACCGCGACGCAGAGGCCGACGTTTTCGCCGCCCTCGCGCCATCTGCACCGACGACTTGTGCGGCGGGCCTCACAGCGTTGTGCGCCCGCTCGCGCAATTCGCATCGCCCGGCGAGAAACGCCGCTCGCCGGTCGGAACGGAAAGCTCGTCTGTGGGGTCGAGACGCCGCTCTGATGAAGACCACGAAAGCCTTCGCGCTCACGGCCCTCTTCACGGCCTGCGCCACGGTGCGTACGCCCCCTTCGCCCGCTCGCTTCGTCGCGCCCTCGTTCGACCTCCGCGGCGCGCGCTCCCTCGACGCGACGCGCTGGGTCTGGGGATCGCTCCGCGCGGAGGTCACCGACGACCGCGTGACCCTCGCAACAAGCGCCCTCGACGCGACCATCCTCGCGGCGACCGAGACGCCCTCGGGGTGGGCCTTCGTCGACGCCCGAGGGAGGGTCTCTCGCGCGCGGACCTTCCTCGGTGAGACGCGCGATCTCGGTGCCGTCCCTGCCAGCGAAGACCTCTCGTGCAGCGCGGCGCCGGGCCGCATCGCGTGCCTCGCGAACGCGACGCTCTGGACCACCGACGGCAGCGTCGCGCCTGCGGTTGTCGATCCGGGTTGCGGCGCGCTCCTCTCGGACGCCTTCGTCGACGCCCGCTTCGGCGCCGTGATCTGCGAAGGGGGTGCGGTCTCGTCGACCCGCGACGGTGGCCGCTCTTGGACCCTCGCGTCACCCCCGCGCGGTCAGGGCTTTCGCACCCTGCGCACGCACCAGGGCGCGCTGATCGCAGAGGCCGTTGAGCTCGCCGCGCGCGTCGACGCCGACGGATCGCTCGCCGAGATCGACGTTCCCCCGACGGACTACGAGACCCGCCGCGACGAGGTCTCGCCGCGCGTCATCGCAGCGGCTTCGGCGCGCTTTCCGGGGCACTGGGAGCGCCTCTCGACCACCGTGGCCGCGCAGCGACGCGACGACGGGACCTTCGTGTGGATCGATCCGAACCACTATTTCGCAAGCGTATTCCGTCAAGACGATGGCGCCGCCCGTCAGGGGCGCGACGCTCATTTCACCCTCGATCACTTCGAGGAGCTCGCCGCGTGGGGACCCGCGCTCGGCCTCTCACAACACGGAGCACTCCTGCGTGCGCGGGAGGGCGTCGACTTCGAGCCCGTGGTCTCGCTCGAAGGGCTCCGCGACCTGCGGCTCTCGGACGATGGCGTCCACGCGATCGCGATCGGTCGCTGTCCGCGCGAATCGACCGACGCGTCGCTCTGTACGCTCGACCGCATCGCGCGGTGGCATTCCCTGGCGCGCGTCACGTCTCCAACGATCACCCTCGGGATGCACGGCGCGCTCGCGCTCGTCGCCGTGTGCCGCGACCCCGCGCCCTCTCGGACCTGCGATCCCGTCGTGGTCGACACCGAGTACGGAACGACCGCCGTCGTCGCCACCGACGCCCTCGAAGGCGCCCTCGCGCCCGATGGAACCGCGGTGATCCTCATCGCCCCGCGCGGTCGTGATCACGGCGCGCGAGAGGTCGCGATCGGATCGCTCGACGCGGCCCTCACGCGTCGTCCGCTGCCCGATGGAGCGCTCGCCGTGGCCTTCGCCGACAGGCTCCGCGGCGTCGCCGTGGGCGCGACCACCGATCACGTCTGGCGCACGCGCGACGGCGCCGTCACCTGGGAGCGGCTCGAGGTTCCCGCGCGCGTGCTCGCGCCGCATACGCCGCTGCTCGAAGATGGTCCGCAGCAGTTCGCGAGCTGGTCGACGCCGCTCGCGATGCAGCTCCAGTGCGACGCGCGACGCTGCCAGCTCACGGGGCGACTCTCGCTCGTCGCTTGGGGCGCGATGGAGCCGTCCCGCCCCGCTGCCTTCGAGGTCCCGCTCGCGCCTCGGAGGGAGCGTCCGCAGACGAACGTCTCGTGCGTGTTCGACGCCGATCGATCGCCGCCGCCCCCTCCGACGGAGCCTCGCGCGGAGACCGACGTGCTCGACGAACTGCCCCTCCCGCGCGGTGAAACGCTGCGTCGCAGAGACCTCGGCCCCGACGCCGAAGAGGTCTCTCTCCTCGCGGCAGACGGTCAGACGCGATGGAGCCGCCGCTTCTACTTCGACGGAATGCACACCAGCTACGCCCTCCGTCGATGGCGCCTTCGTGGGCTCGCGCTCCGTGGAACGACCCCGGGCTTCGCCGTCGAGAGCGAGGGCGCGCGACCGTCTCTGCGCTTCTTTCCGCTCACGGGACCGGCCGAGCCTGCGATCGAGCTCCCCGCGCCGTCGCTCGACGCGATGGTCCCCTGCGGCGCGCCGCGCCGTGATGGCGTGTCGATGCGCGTGATCACGCCCGACGCGATGCCCACGCTCAGCGTCGCGAGGCAGACCCGCGGCCTCGGTTACGGCTTCGGCGGAAGCTCCGAGGATCCGCGCGTGCTCGCCGTGATCGAAGCCTCTGGGGAGGCGCTGTGCTTGCGCGAGATGAGACACCTCACGCGCAACTCGTGGGACGGCGGTCGCGCTTCGCTGCGCGCTCACGGCGGACGCATCGTCGGCGAGTACAGCGACGGCGACGGCACACACCCGCTCCGCTGCGAGGTCGACGCGCCCGCTCGTTAGCGAGAGGGCCGCTCACTCCTCGACGAAATCGAGGTCCGTTTCGAAGCTCTCTCGCATCCCGACGAGCGACGCGAGGCCGAGCGCGATGCACGCGAAGCCCACCGCGAGCGTCGCCGGAATCACCCCCAACGCGGGCTTGATCGCGATCCACAAGGCCGTCACGGGAATGGCCATCCCGCGCACGAAGTTGGGCGCCGAGGTGGTGACCGTCGCGCGGAGGTTGGTGCCGAACTGCTCGCTCGCCGTGGTCACGAACACCACCCAGTAGCCCGTGCTCAAGCCCACCAGGGTCATGAGCCCGTAGAACGTGTCGATGGAGCGCCCGCCCCACGACATGAGCGCCACGAGCGAGGCCGAGAGCGCCACGAGAAAGCCCGCGAGCACGCGCTTTCGAGAGCGCACGCGCTGGCTGATGAGGCCCGAGAGAACATCTCCGATCACCACGCCCACGTAGGCCCAGAAGATCGTCTTCGCCCCGGTCGGACGCGTCGCGAGGCCGAGCGCGCCGCCGATCTCGGGCGCGAACACGAAGAGCACACCGCCCGCGAACCAGATCGGCGTCCCCACGAGGATCACCCGCGCGAAGCGCAGCGCGCGCGACCACGGACGGAAGAGCATCCGAACGTCACCGCGCGGAACGTCGAGCGCGCGCGTCTTCTGGAACATCCCGCTCTCGAGCACGCCCACGCGCAGCGCGAGGAGCACGAGGCCCATCGCGCCGCCCACGCCGTAGCAGACACGCCAGCCCGCGGCGCCGTAGCGTCGCATGAGCGATTCCGCGAGCGTTCCTGCGACGACGGCGCCCGTGAGGCCCACCGAGGCGACCATCGTGGTGCCGAGGCCGCGACGCTCCTTGCCCATGAGCTCGCTCACGAGGGTGACGCCCGCGCCGAGCTCTCCCGCGAGCCCGACGCCCGCCGCGAAGCGCATGGCCGCGTATTGCGGAACGGTCTCGACCCACGCGTTCGCGAGGTTCGCGAGGGAGTACAGCACGATCGAGCCGAAGAGCACCGTGAGCCGTCCGCGACGGTCTCCGAGCGCGCCCCACGCGACGCCGCCGAGCACCATCCCCGCGAGCTGGATGTTCAGGAGGGCCGCGCCCGTCGTGGTGAGCGCCGCGTCGGTGACGCCGAGCGCGCGCAGGCTCGGCACGCGCAGGATCGAGAAGAGCACCAGGTCGTAGATGTCGACGAAATAGCCAAGCGCCGCCACCGCCACCGCGAGCGCCAGCGCGCGGCGGGGAGCGGCTCCCTCATCGGTCGTCATCTCGCGAGGCTATCTCAGGTCGCGCGTCGAGCGCGCGAATGCTCGCGAGCAGGAGGGTGGGCAACAGGGCTCCGCCGAGGCGTCCCGAGCGTATCCTCCGGGCGTCAGTCCTCCGGTCGGGGCGAGGTCTGGGGATGACGCGAAGCGAACCCGCGCGGCGCGGTCATCTCCCGGGGTAGAAGTCGTCGCACCGCCTTTGCGTTGGCGCCCTTGTCCGAGGGAATGCGAGGATGAGTTGCCTGGGGTGGCGTTACGTCCGGGGGTAGCGCGACGGCAGAGGGAGGGGGCGATCATGTCCGCGCGGAACGCGGACGCAAGACCGTCGCGTTTTCGTTTACCTCGGGGATACCGCGAAACGGTTGGGGTCGAGGTTTCATCGCGACGAAACGCGGTCGCGGCCAGAGCGATCCGTCTCTCGCGCCGGGAGCTCTTCGTCGCGGATCGCGAGCGTCTCGCGGCCCGTCGCACGAAGCGACGGCTCTCTCCGGGGCCTTCGTCGAAGCTCGATCCCGAAAGAGACCCCAGAACGTCAGTGACGGGGACGCTCCCGCGACGCCGTCAGCGCTCCCCCTCGGGGTCGCCGCCTCGCCGCCGCGTCGTCGCGATCGTCGCCTCGGAGCCGCCTCGAGACCTCGCGTACCGCCGACGTCGCGGGCGCCTCCCGTCGCTCTCGCTCCGGGTCTCCTCCTTCGCGTACCGGAGCGTCTCGGGCGCTCCTCCGCGAAGCGCGTCGTCGGGCGGCGTCGAGCGCCTGCAAGCGGTGGGGTCGATCATTGAGTCTCCGACACCCGTATCTCGTCAGCGGCTTCGAGCCGTTCGCGCCTCGTCTATGTGAAGGGGCCGCGGTCGTCAACGCGCCCCTGGGCCCCGCCGGTCGCGCCATGTGCTTGCGCGCGGGTCGCCGCGCGGAAGATCATCCACGCCCGCATGAATCTCACCTCAACGATCACGGGCGCGACGATCCCCGAGGCCGCGTACACGTTCGCGTTCGAAGGGCAGCCGACGGAGCCCTGGCGCGTGCTGACGATGTGGGCGACCGAGGGGCTCTCTGAGCTCTACGCGGTGGTGCTCGAGCTGGTGTGCTCCGACGTCGCTGCCTCGCCGGCCGACATGTACCTCAAGCGCTGCGAGCTCACGGTCGCCCGCGACCAGCACGCGCGGCGCTTCTGCGGCGTGGTGCGGCGCGTCGAGGAGCTCGGCGCGACGAGCACCCACCGAACCGCGCGCGCGTACGTCGCCCCCGAGCTCTGGCTCCTGTCGCAGCGGTTCGGGTCAGCGATTCATCAAGATCGCTCCGCGATCGAGGTGGTGTGCGACGTCCTCGCACGCGCGCACCTCGTCGCGCCCGCGCGCCTCGAGCTGCGCCTGCGCGGGCACTACGCCCGACGCGAGTACTGCGTGCAGTACCGCGAGTCCGATCTCGATTTCATCCTGCGTCTCCTCGAGCACGAGGGCGTGGGGTTCTACTTCGATCACGCGGGCAAGGCCGAGCAGCTCGTGCTCGTCGACGCGCTCGGATCGCTCCCGCGGCTCCCGACCATGGACGGCGGCCCCGTCCCCACGAGCGACGGGATCGCGACGGCGTCCGTCGAGACGGTGCGGAGCTTCGCGTGGTCGTCGCAGGCGGCGCCCACGGGGGTGATCCTTCGAGATTTCGATTTCACCCGCCCGATGGCCTACGAGGCCCTCACGTACGCCCGCGGGAGCGAGGCCCACAACGCAGGGCAGCGCAAGGCGGCCGACGCGTCGCGCGTGGTCTACGACTACCCCGGGTCGTACACGCTCGGGCGCCTCGATGACGGCAGGCAGCTCGCCGAGGCGCGCCACGACGAGCACAGGACCTGGGAGCGCACCGGCCACGGGCAGGGCAACGTGGTCACGGCGGCGCCAGGGTTGCGCTTCGCCCTCGCCGACCGGTTCGACGCCTCCCTCTCTCGCGCGCACGTGATCACCCGCGTGGAGCACACCGGCGCGGCCCCCGACGAGTCGCGCGACGGGGCACCCAACGCCCCCGTCGACGACGCGGACCGGTACGCCAACACGTTCGAGACCATCGACGCCGAGGGCGCGTGGAGGCCGCGGCGGATCACGCCGAAGCCCTGCGTGCACGGGCCCCAGACCGCGATCGTTGTCGGCGCTGCGGGCGAAGAGATTCACACCGACGCTTTCGGCCGCATCAAGGTGAAGTTCCACTGGGACCTCCGCGACGGCGCGGACGTCCCCGCGGGGCTCCACACGTGCTGGATCCGCGTCGCCCAGAGCTGGAGCGGCGCGGGGTGGGGCACGCAGTTCATTCCGCGCGTGGGCATGGAGGTCGTGGTGAGCTTTCTCGAGGGCGACCCCGATCGCCCGCTGGTGACGGGTTGCGTCTACAACGGCGCTTACCCGATGCCGTTCGATGTGCCGGGCGACAAGACCCGCAGCGGTATTCGCACGCAGACCTCCCTCGGCGGCGACGGCTTCAACGAACTCTCGTTCGAAGACGCCCGCGGGGCCGAGCAGATCTACCTCCACGCCCAGCGCGACCTCGACGAGGCGGTCGTGCGCGACCACACCCTCAGCGTCGGGCGCGACGAGAACCTCCGCGTCGTGCGGCACCAGTCGCTGCACGTCGGAGGCGAGCAGTCCGAGGTGGTCGAGGCCAACCGCCGCGAGCGGGTGAAGCTCGATCACGGCGCTCGCGTCGACGGCAACCGCGAGACCTCCATCGGCCAGGACGAGACCTTGCGCGTCGAGGGCAGCCGTTACACCGTGAGCACCCACGACGATCAGGTGGTCACGCAGAGCCTCACCGCGCGCGTGGGCGGACGCGAGCGGAGGGAGGTCGTGGGCGCGCGCGACCTCGTCGTCAGGGATGACCGCACGACCCGCATCGAGGGCAACGACACGACGGTGGTGGGTCGACATGACGCGAGGCGCACGCAGGTGACGCACGTCGAGGGCCGCGCGGTGCTCCAGTCGAGCGACCTCACCGAGATCGTGTCCGACAAGGAGATCATCCTACGCGTGGGCGGCAGCCGCGTGCGCATCACCGACGAGCGCGTCGAGCTCACGGGCAAGAGGTCCGTCACCGTCCGCGCGGGCAACACGGTGGTGCAGGTGACGCCCGAGAAGGCCCGCGTGCGGAGCCGCGGCAAGGTGGTGGTCTCGGGCGACACGGTCGACGTGCTGAGCGTCGGCGCTGAGGTGCGTCTCTCGCAGGACGTGAAGATCAAGGGCGCCATGGTGAAGCTCAACCCGCCCGACGCGGCCGCCGAGGCCGACGACGAGCCGCGCGACCCCGAGGTGACCACCCTCGAGCTCGTGGACGAGACGGGGCGCCCCCTGGCGGGTCGGCGCTTCGTGCTCAAGCTCGGCGACGGATCGGAGATCGCGGGCGTGCTCGACCACGAGGGCCGCGCGGTGCTCGAGGTCGACGGGAGCGACGCGAGGATCACCTTCCCAGAGGTGCGCGAGGTCAAGCCCGGCTGAGGGGCCCGCGCGCTCAGGCGCCCGAGAGCAGCGCGATCCTCGCGAGCGTGGCCTCGTCGGGGAAGCCCGTGGGCTCGAGCCCCTGCGCGCGCTGAAACCACTGGAGGGTCACGCGCTCGGACTCGGGATCGGTGAAATCGACGGGCGTGCCGTCCGCCTGTCGCACCGAGCGATATCCGAGGTGGAGCAGCCGACGACGCATCCCCGAGAGGTCGTCGTAGGGGTTCAGGCGCCCCACCTCGACCCTGTGCTCGATGCACTGCTTCGGAAAGCGCAGCAGGAACTCCTTGAGCCCGACAGGGAGCACCATCTTGAAGACGCCCGCGCCGTCGAGCCTGCCCAGGATGGGCTCGTTCTTCGGGTCGTCGACGCCGGTGACCTCGTAGGGCTCACCGGCCAGGGGCCCTCGCTCGCCGCGGAACGCGAAGCGCACCTCCACCGTGGGGATCGCGCCACGGAAGCGGTTGCGAGCCTTGAGCGCCACGCCCGGATCGGGCGGCCGCTCCGACGGGATGTAGATCACGTCGCCGGGGCCGAGCATGTCGGGGTCGCGGCGCTTGACCTGCGCGAGCTCGGCGTTCTTTGGCTCGTTCCAGATCAGGCCGGGGTCGACGCCGTGCGCGACGGCGATGGAGAGCAGGGTGTCTCCCTGGCGAACGACGTAGGGCGTGGGGCCGTGGCTCATGGCGCGTCTCCTATCCGAAGACCACCGAGGCCAGGGTGATCAGCCCGCGCGTGTCGTCTTCGGTGGCGAACACGTGGTCCGAGCAGAGCTGGTTCCTCAGGTTTGTGGCCTCGACCTCGGCCGGCACCTTGGACTCCGAGACTCCCCCCCAACCGCCGACGGTGTACTTCATCAAGTCGATGTCGGCCTCATCCCTCGTGGCTTTGGCGAAGGCGTCGTTCGCGGGGAGGGAGGGGGCGTTGTCCGGGTTGGGCTGCTGCATGATGTTCGAGGTCCCCTTGTGGAGCATCGAGACGAAGAGGTTTCGATACTCACGGAGCACGGTGTGGCCGACCTCGTGGGCGCCGACCGCGCAGCGCCACAGGTTGCTCTCGCCGTCGCTCCAGATGTCGATGATCGGCATGCCCTCCATGAAGGCGAGGTTCATCGAGCGTCCGCCGAAATCATTCGCCCCGCCGATCTTGCTGCCGTCGCCGATGCCGATGCTCTGGAGCGCTTTTGAGAGCGGGCGCGCCAGGATGGTCTGGTTGGCGTCGGTCTGGCGCTCGACGGCGTGCACGTCGACATCGAAGGCGACGCCTCCGATGCGCACCGCGCGGATGCCCGTGCGCGACCAGTGCTTGTGAATCCCTTCGAGGATGAGCTGCTTGAATTTGGTGAACTTCTGCTCGTCGAGGTCGAAGAGGGGCGGCATCGGGATCTTGAGCCGCGCCTTGTCTCCCGCGAAGCTGAGCTGCGGTACGCCCGGCGGCGCGGGGAAGCTCGACGGGTCCGCGGGCATCCCGGCGTCGGGCACGAGGCGCGGCCCGCGCGCGCGCGACGGCTCGGGCAGCGATGAAAGCCCCGGGAGCGTCGGGAGGAGATTCCCTCCTGGCAGCGCGCCTCCGAGCGCGGACCCGCCCTGCCCCAGCGCCGAGGCGAGGGAGCCGCCGGGCAGGTCCGGGAGCCCGAGGTCGAAGGACCCAAGCTCGATCTCGCTCGGGCGCGTGAAGCGCGCGAACGTGCTCACCCGCACGGCCTTGCGGTCGGGGTCGATGCGCGCGTCGACCCAGCGAACGGTGCCTGGCGACGTGCCGATGTCCGTGGACGTGACGCTCACGCGCCCCTCGATGTCGACGACGATGAGCCGCGCGCAGAGCCTGTTCTTCTTGAGCGCGACGGAGTCCCACACGCCCTGCAGGTCGCGCCCATCCCAGGTGAACACGTGCACGCCCGGGATGACGTACTCGCCCCACGCGTGCGTCTCCTCGTAGTACACCCGACCGTCGTTCAGGATCTCGACCCTGACCTGCTGGGCGGGGCGCGGCACGGTGATGCGAAACCGCACCCTCGACACGCCGAGCTCCCACTCGTCGGGGCGCATCGGCAGGAGCGTCTGCGGTTGCCACCCGTCGAGCTCGATGCGCGGCGCGTGAGAGGTCGCCACGTTCACGGTGGTGGTGACCCCGCTCCCCGTGCGACGCGGCACCGCGCGGAGGGGCGCGCCCTGCTCGACCTTGCGCGCCAGGACGCGCTCGAGCTTCGCGCCCCGCTCTGCCGCGGGCAGGGCGACGGGCACGATGCCCGAGAGCAGCGACGTGAATGGGTTGCCCCCGCCGCCCACGATCGGAAAGTCGAACTTGAACGGTCCGACGTCGAAGTGCTCCGTGTGGACCGTGGCGCCGATGACCGCCGCGCGCAGCCTCGTGTTGCCCCAGTAGTCGAAGTGGAGCTGCGCGAGGTCGTTGAAGGGGACCGGGGGAGAGAGCAGCAGGTCGAGCGCGCGAAACAGCATCGGCGACGGCACGTCGGGCATCTCGGGCGCCATCGGCGCGGGCGGCGTGGCCGCGACGCGCGCCATGACCATGGCGGCGACCAGCACGGGGTCGAGGTGCGCGAAGCGCACAGGGTCGCGTTCGAAGAGGGCGGAGAACACGTCGAGGAGGGTCTTCCCTGCGAGGTCGATCCCCTCGGGCACCGGCACCCACTCGTAGCCTCCGCGAAAGAACCGCGACACAGTGGCCGCGCACACGCTCGCGGCGAGCGGCACGTGAACCAGGCTCCCCGATCCGAAGCCCGCGCAGTCTCGCATCGCCTCGGGCGGGATCTTGTAGGGCGTCACGTAGATGCCCGGAAGCTTCGTGACGATCGCGAGCCGATCCAGCTCCGTCCAGCAGTACGGGACGACCTCGGTGTGAACAGCCATGCGACACCAACCGCGTGTTTGTAGGTTGAGAGGTGCTCCGCCGAGCGCCGCGAGCGCGAGAGTCTACAACGGCACCGACACGAGGCCGTAGTCCGGGTGATCGCAGAGCAGGAACGCGCGGTCTCTCGCGTTGACCACGAGGAGCGGAGCGCCCGAAGACGGCGCGGCTTCGAAGGGCACCCTGACCACGCCCGACGGCGAGAGCACCACCCACTGCCCGTCGCCGCGAAACAACGTCACCAGAGACCGCCCGGCGTGTCGCGGCGCCGACTGGATCAACGCCTCGGGCGAGACGCCCTCACGCTCCAGGTCCCAGCTCCCGAGCGCATGCGCAGACGCCTCTCCGCGGTGGGTGTCCCACCCGAGCACTTCCAGCGTCGGACCGCGCGTGCAGAGCGCCATCACGCGCTCGCCGCCGCGCCACGCGTCGAGGAACAACCCGCGCACCGCGACGTCGCGCGAGCGCCATACCTCGACGCTCCCGCCTGTGCCCGGCTCGGTCCGCCACATCACGCTCGACCCGTCGTGATCGCGCCCTGCCCACCAGAGCGTCGCCTCGGCCCTGTCGCCGCGCTCGCGCCACGCCACCACAGCGTGCTCGGGCGATCGCCCGTCGAGCGGGAGCACGTCTCTCCGCGGCTCGCGGTCGGAGTGCACCTCCAACGCGACGGCGACCGCTCGCCCCAGCGCGTCGCGCCCCGTCATCACAGCGGCGAAGCCGCCGCGACGCAACTGCAACGGAGGCTCGACGAGCCGCGCGTCGCCAGCCCCGAGCCCGTGCGGGGCCAGCGCCGGGGGGCGCACCTCACCGCGGGACTGAACGGTCTTCCAGCCGATCCCGCCGGGCGCGTCCCACACGAGCACTTTCTCGAAGTGACCGGCGGAGATGTCGTCGAGCCTCGCGAGCGCGGGGAAGGACAGGGCCTCGTCGGGGATCCGCCCGATGTCGGACGCGGTGATCGACGCCGACGGGTCGTGCCGACGGGCGACGTGATAGATCCACCGACGGCCAACCGCGGCGTCGACCTCTCGGATCAGCCCGAGCTCATCGCGCGCGTCGGCCATCGCGAACCACCGGCTGCTCACGCCGCGCTGCCACGCGGGGTGTACGCGCATCGTGACGGCGTTGGTCGCGAGCGCCTCGCGCTCCGTGTCGCCGTAGCGGTACCGCACGCGGACGGTGTACTCGCCCGCCGCCGGGGCGCGGGTGTACTTCAGGAGTTCGAGATCGACGGTCCAGGCTGTGGCGGCATCGACGGAGAACGTATGGCCGAGAGGCGCGTCGCCGCGCGGTCGATGGAGCGCCCGATGCGCGGCGCCGTCGAGTTCGAACACGCAGCGGTCCGAGGCGCGCTCGACCTCGATGCGCGTGCGGTCGTCGTTGAGGTCGGGCGACTCGAGGACGGCGGGCGCGAGCGCGGTGACGTCGAGCGCGAGCACGACCCCTTCGCCCACGACGGTGTCTGCGTTGGTCGCTCGGAGCCCGAGCGCGATGGGGGCGGCGTCGCTCACGGCACGTAGCGGTTGGGGAGCTTCGTGGCGGACCACCCGCGCAGGTGGAGGATGCACTTGCCGCAGTAGCGATAGCGCACGCCCGGCGGGGCCGTGCCCCGGACCGCGTAGCTCATGGAGCACTCCTTCTGGTCGGCGTCGTGGTGGTCGGGGTATTGGCTGGCGTCGCCGACGCCCCCGCCGCCCGTGTGGTGATGCGCCAGGAACTGCGCGTGCCCGCACTCGTGGAGCACGTAGTAGCTCGCATCGTAGTTGTTATCGACGTTCATGTAGACGGCGCCGTCGAGGCGCACCTGCCCGCCGTGGCCCGAGAGGCGGTTGCGCGCCTGCGGGTCCGTGGTCGGCACGGGCGGCGCCCAGAGCGAAGAATAGTCCTCGCCGGAGATGGGCTCGGTCCAGCGGAAGTCGCAGATCACGAGCCCCTCGGGCGACCGCTTGCGGGCCTCGAGTCGGAGCACGTCGGCGATGGCCGAGAGGGCCGTCGGGCACCACGCCTCGACGTACTCGATCACCCGGTCGACGTAGTGCTTCGCGTTCTCCAAGACGCTCTGCGCGGGGAGCTTTCCGCCGAAGATGCACGTCGGGCGGTACACGATGTCCGCCGCGCTGCTCACCCCCACGGGGCGCAGCGAGTCGGGGATCGCGAGGATGGCGCGCTCGTACACGTCCTTCGTCACGATGGCCGCGTAGCTCAGCGCGGGCGGGCGCGTGCTCTCAAGGTCGATGAAGGCCTCGCTCCACCCCGCGGCGACGGCGGCCCAGTCGGGCGTGGGCACGGGCCGCGTCGGCGTCGTCTGCTGGCAATACCCGCTGATGCGAATGCGACGCCACACCGTCCAGCGCCCCGTCTCGGCCACGAGGTCGGCGGCGCGGTCCTGGTGCAGCGCGGTGAGCGCGTCGGCGTTGGGGAGGCCCTGGAACGTGAGCGCCACGCGGATCTTCGCGTCGTCGCCGCCCTTCGTGCTGTGCCTGAAGTACTGCCCCGTGCGCCCGAGGTACCTCGGCGCGGGGGTCGCCCGCTGCCCCTGGGCGGTGAGGGCGGGCAACGCGTCCGCGGGGTACTCCCACGCCTCGGTCACGAGCTGGTAGCGCTCGACGCCGCCGCGCACCTCGACCTGCATCTCGACGAAGCGGTAGGGCTCAAGCCGCGACTCCGCGGACTGAGGGAACCACCGGAGGATCATCCACTGCTTCGTCTCGGGCATCCGCCACCCGCCGACGGCGTCGAACGCGTTGTCGCCATCGCCGTCGATGCGCGGACCGCTCAATGACGCCGAGGTCCCCACGGTGCGGGCCCGCTCGACATAGGCGCGCGCGCGCGGGTTGAGGGCGGCGCTGACCGTCGCGACCTCGGGGCTGTCATCGACCTCCCACGCGACGCGCGCAGGCCCCACGGCCTCGGGCGCGATGACGTAGTCGCCGCGCTTCGACAGGAGCTGTACCAGCACCTCGAGGGGGATGTACGGGCGCTCCAGGCGGTCTTCGACGTAGCGCGCGCGGTCGTGGCTTTCGAACTCCGGCAGCGCGTTGGAGTACCGCGTGAGGTCGGCGTCGTCGCGGTCGTTGAAGAAGTTGCAGTCGACGTAGAGCCGACTGTCGTCGGCGAGCGGGTCGACGCCGCTCCAGCGCACGCGCGCCGACGCGGCCTTGATGGCCTCGAAGGTGTCGGCGTCGAGGGCGCCCGACTCGACCAGCATCTCGCGGGTGCCGGGCTTGTACGAGCCGCGCTGAAACCGCCGAAGCGCCTTGACGAACACCGGGTTCATCACGCCGTCGACGGGCCCCGCGTCGTGCTCAAGCGTGTTGAGGCGATACTGCGCGAACCGCACGCGGTCGCCCTCGGGCGGGCTGTGCCCGTCGGGCGTGTGTACGCCCCAGCCGAGCGTGATGACCGCGTACAGGACGCTGAACGCCGCGCGCGCCTCGGGTCCGCCGTCCGCCGCGATGCGCACGTAGAAGGGGGCCATGAGCGGGTTGGCGTAGCGGCCCGCGCGGGCGCCTATCGAAATGAGGCCGTCCCAGGCGAAGGGCTTGTTCGATCCGTTGCTCTTCTCGGCGTGCGCGAGCTCGCGCTCGTAGAGCACGCCGCCCTGGTCGGCCACGACCTGCACCACCACCCGATGCGTCGAGAGGTTCAGGATGGAGTACCGGACGTCGAGGCGCTCGTGGGTGGGCGCGAAGTGGTGATCGATCGCCGTGATCGCGAGCTTCTGGAGCATGCGGCTGCCGCCCCCGCGAAGCGCCTCGAAGGTGTCGCTCTGGGGCGCCTCCGTCGTCGCTCCGCGCGGCGCCGTCGGCCCCTCGACGCCGCTCACCTCGACGAGCCCGCGCGCTACGACCGGGAACGGACGCTCCACCCGCGCGACGCGCAGCCGACCGCGCGCCACGAGCTCGTCGCCGCGCCTCAGGACCGCCGCGTCGTCGCCGTCGCGCCTCGGGCCGTGCCCGTCGACCGCGGCGACCGCCGCGCGCAGCGCTCGCATCGCATGCGCGTCACGAAAGAACCTCCGCGGCAGGGCGACGTCGCGGCGCTCCCCGCGCGCCTCGCGGGTCGCCTCTCCCGCGACGAGTTCGATCTCCTGGTCTCCGTCGCGCAAACGCCAGCGCATCGCTCGATCACCTCGTCGACGCGCGAGAGATTACCCAATCACCCTGGGATTCGCACCACGCAGCGTCCCCGCGTGCGCACACGCCACCCGCGCCACCGTGCGCGTCGGCCTGAAGACGCGCCGAGCCACCTCGATGAAGCGCTCGTGCAGCGAGACCAGCACGTAGTCTCGGAGCGACTCGCCGCTTGCGATGGTGCCGAAACTTCCCGTCGCGGTCCCAGCGCTCGGTGCTGTCAGACAGCACCGCGCTCGCCGCGCAACTGCTGGCGCCCTTCAACGACGTCGTCTCGACCGCGCGACCCGCGAAGAAGACCTCCGCGGTGCAGAAGCCCGCCACGCCCGTGACCCCGGTGACGCCCGTCGCGCCCGTTGCGCCCGTCGCGGAGCCCGCGCTCAAGCCCACCGGCACCGACCGCTGAACGGTTCGCCTCATCGCCCCGTGGTGAAGACTCGATAGCGCCCACCCACGCGGTCACAACACCCCCATTGGCGCCCTCGCCGATGCGCTCTACCGTGCGGCGTATGTCGCGCGTCGCCCGCTCGCTCTCCCTCGCCGCCGCGCTCGCAGGATGCGCCAGCGAAGACATTCCCGTCATCGAGAGCCCCTGTGACGACGCCTGCGTCGACGACGTCGCCCTCGACGCGACCGCGCCCGTCGATCGACCGGTGACCCCGAGCTTCGACGTTCCTCGCTCGACGACGTCGCCCACCGACATCGTCTCGATCACGCTCGAACCCGCGAACCCGACCCTCGACGTCACCCCCGGAACACCCGCCACACTGACCTTTCAGGTCGTCGGCAGGCAGCGCGACGGACGCACGCGCGACGTCACGCAGTACCGACGCTTCACCCTCGACAACGCGGCGCTCGGCGCGCTCAACCCCGACACTGGCGCCTTCACGGCGG
>JBPOHC010000241.1:0-11960 GCA_052035985.1 Myxococcota bacterium
GCCTTCTCGCCGGCTTGGTCGTTGTCCGGCCATAGCCAAACCTCACGGCCGCGCAGCCCGAGGCGCAGCCGCCCGCGCCCGCGGCGCCGCTCGTTCAGCACGTCGAGACCGACCGCGAGCGCAGGGCCCGCGAGCACCGAGAGCGTGAGGCCGCCGCGCACGCCGCGGCCCCCGCGAGGCCCGCTGCGCCTGCCGCTCCTGCGCCCGCGAGGCCCGCTGCGCCTGCCGCCGCGCCGTCGCCCCCGCCGACGCCCGAGGCCAACGACGGGCTCTCGCCGATGCAGCGCGCCCAGGGGTGCCGCACGTCGACGAACAACGAGCCTGATCGCAACAGCTGCATCATCAACGCGCTGCGCGGACACGCGAGCTCGATGCAGGAGCTCGGCATGCTCGGCGCGACGCAGATGACCGCGGGGCGCACGGCCGACGCGACGCGGACGATGCGCACGTACATCCAGCGGTTCCCGCAGGGGCCGATGGTGCCGACCTTCCAGCGGTACATCGACTCGCACCAGTAGCGACCTTCCTGTGTGAGACCGCTCGCGGTGCTTGACATCGCAGGGCGGCTCTGGCACCTCTCCCACCCCCGCGCGAACATCGTCCCCACACAGCAAACAACTGTGCAATGCGCCAGCGGATCGACCGCGGCGCGCTCTCGAAGATTCGCTTCGAGAGGGGCGCGCTCACCGATTCCACAGGGAAAACCGATGCCCAAGATGAAGACCAACCGAGCGGCCGCCAAGCGGTTCACGCTCACCGGGACGGGCCGCGTGCGCCGTCCCTCGGGTGGCGCGAGCCACTTCATGGGGAACAAGAACTCTCGTCGCCTCCGTCGCCTGCGCAAGAACAGCATGGTCGACAAGGCGCTCGAGAAGCGCGTGCAGCAACTCTTCCCCTACGGACGTCCGTGAAGGAGCACTGAGAAATGCCCCGCGCAAAAACTGGTTTCAAGGGCCGTCGCCGCAAGAACCGCCTCTTCCGCCACGCCCAGGGCTTCTCCAACGGCCGCGGCCGCCTCTTCGGCGTCATGGCCGAGGCCGTTCACAAGTCGTGGCAGTACGCGTACGTGGGCCGCAAGCTCCGCAAGCGCGACTTCCGCCGCCTGTGGATCGCCCGCATCGGCGCCGCCGCGCGCTCGCTCGGCATCAACTACTCGCGCCTCGTGAGCTCGCTCAAGACCGCGAACATCTCCCTCGACCGCAAGATCCTCGCGGACCTCGCCGTGCGTGACTTCGCGGGCTTCCGCGCCGTGCTCGAAGCGGCCGGCGTGAAGATCGAAGCGAACGCGCTCGCCGCGGGCTGAGCACCTCGCTCCCCCCTGACCGCAGACGTCTGCGGTCCACCCTCCCGACAGCATCCCCTCTCGATCGCTCCGCGAGCGCCCACGCTCACGGGCTCGCTGCGGCGCGCTCTCGCCGCGTGATGACCGTACTGCGTTGCCGCGTCGCGGCATGATCCGTACACTCCGCGCCCCGCCATGGCACAGGAAACCCCGACCGAAGAGCTCGACGCGATCGCACGCGGCGTCGACGAGGCCTTCTCCGCTGCGCGCGACGACAACGAGCTCAGGCAGATCACCGCGCGGTTCACCGGCCGCGAGGGCTCGCTCACGCGCATCATGAAGCGCATCCCCGAGCTCCCGGGACCCGAGCGAAAGAGCTTCGGGCAGCGGGTCAACGAGGTGAAGGGGCTCGTCGAGCGCGGACAGACCTCGGCCGGTGAGCGCCTCCGTCGCGAGGCGCGCGAGCGGGAGCTCTCGGGCCCGTCGCTCGACATCACGCTGCCCGGGCGGCGTCCGCGCCTGGGGCGCGTGCACCCGATCATGCGCACGCTCCACGAGATCATCGACGTGTTCACGAGCCTCGGCTTCGACGTGGCCGAGGGGCCCGAGGTCGACCACGCGGAGAACAACTTCGACCGCCTCGGCTTTCCGCCCGACCACCCCGCGATGGACATGCACGACAGCTTCTTCCTGCCGTCGCGCGATCCGTCGGAGCGGGTGCTCCTGCGCACGCACACGTCGACGGTGCAGGTCCGCGAGATGCTCGCGCACCCGCCGCCCGTGCAGGCCATCATGCCCGGCGCGGTGTTTCGCCGTGACGACGACGCCACGCACTCGCCCATGTTCTTTCAGCTCGAAGGGCTCATGGTCGACGAGGGCATCAACATGGCGCACCTGCGCGGGGTGCTCGAGGCGTTCCTCCACAGGCTCTTCGGCCCGACGGTGAAGACGCGCTTCCGCGCGAGCTACTTCCCCTTCGTGGAGCCCGGCGCCGAGATGGACGTCGAGTGCCTCATCTGCCACGGGCACAACCCCCAGTGCCGCGTGTGCAAGGGCACGAGCTGGCTCGAGATCCTCGGCTGCGGAATGGTGCACCCGGTGGTCTTCGAGAGCGTCGGCTACGACCCCAAGCGCTACACGGGCTTCGCCTTCGGCATGGGCATCGACCGCCTCACGATGCTCCGCTACGGCATCGGCGACATCCGTCACCTCTTCGAGAACGACGTCCGCTTCCTCGGCAGCCTCTAGAGACCCTCTTTCACTCCGACGGCACCCCCAATGCGCATCTCGTATCACTGGCTCGTCTCGCTGCTCGGCACGGACCCGGGGCTCGACAAGGTCGCTTCGAAGCTCACCCTCGGCGGCCTCGAGGTCGAAGACATCGAGCGCGTCGGAGAGCACCTCCGTGACGTCGTCGTCGCGAAGGTCCTCTCGTCGCGCGCGCACCCCACGAGCAAGAACCCCCTCACGCTCGTCACCATCGACGCGGGCGAAGGGCCGCAAGAGGTCGTCTGCGGCGCGCCCAACGTCCCGCCGCCGGGCGGCCGCGTGGCGCTCGCGAAGCTCGGCGCGACGGTGTTCGACAAGAAGGGCGGCACCTTCAAGCTCGAGGCGCGCCCCGTCGCGGGCATCGTCTCCGCGGGCATGCTCTGCGCCGAAGACGAGCTCGGACTCGGCAACGACCACGGGGGAATTCTCATCCTCGACGCGTCGCTCGAGCCGGGGACTCCGCTCTCGTCGCTGCCCGGGATGGTCGATCAGATCCTCACGCTCAACGTCACGCCCAATCGCGGCGACGCGCTCTCGCACCGCGGCGTCGCGCGCGAGGTCGCGGCCCTCTTCGGCATCGCGTGGAAGCCCTCTGCGCCGCCCTCTCCGTCGCGCGTCTCTGACGTCGAAGCTTCGTCGCTCGTGCGCGTCGAGGCCGCCGATGTGCTGCCTCGCTGCGAGCGCTACCTCGCGGGCGTCGTCACGGGCGTCACCGTGGGACCGTCTCCGCTCGCGCTGCGGGTGCGGCTCCACCGGCTCGGCGTGCGGCCCATCAACAACCTCGTCGACGTCA
Source organism: Myxococcota bacterium (assembly GCA_052035985.1). GTDB lineage: Bacteria > Myxococcota_A > Polyangia > Polyangiales > CAISKJ01. Next base: position 3,345 of record JBPOHC010000241.1, read on the forward strand.
CCAACCTCGTGATGCTCGAGCTCGGTCAGCCCCTCCACGCCTTCGACCGCGACGAGCTCCGCGGCGCGCGCATCACCGTGCGAACGGCGGCGCAGGGGGAGCGACTCCTCACGCTCGACGGCGTGGAGCGCTCGCTCGACGCCGACGACCTCGTGATCGCCGACGACGAGCGCGTGCTGGCCCTCGCGGGGGTCATGGGCGGCGAGCACTCGGGCATCCAGAGCGCCACGCGCGACGTGGTGATCGAGTGCGCGTGGTTCGATCCGCGAGGCGTGCGTCGCACCGCGCGCCGCTACGGGATGCACACCGAGTCGTCGCACCGCTTCGAACGTCGCACGGACCCGGGCGCCCTCGACGACGCGGTCGCGCTCGCGGTCTCGATGATCGCCGACCTCGGCGGAGGCGCCGCGGCGAAGGGCGTCGTCGAGTGGTGCGGCGTGTTCTTCGGGTGCTCTGAGATCCCGCTGCGCGCGGGCAGGGCGGCGGCCGTGCTCGGCGCCGACGTCGACGGAGAGGAGCCCGCGCTGCTCGCCGCGCTCGGCTTCGAAGTGCGCGACTGGCAGGGCGGCTACGCGGTGAAGGTCCCGTCGCACCGCGGGGACATCACGCGCGAGATCGACCTCGTCGAGGAGGTGGCGCGCGTGTGGGGCGTCGATCGCATCCCCGCCACGCTGCCGCCGACGCGCGGAGCCCGCGCGGGCGCGACGCGCGACTGGAAGCTGCGTCGCAAGCTCCGCGATGTGGTGTGCGCGCTCGGCTTCGATGAGGCCATTCACATGGTGTTCATCGCGCCGCGCGAGGTGGCCTCGACGGGCCTCGACCCCGCCGCGGCGATCGCGCTCGTGAACCCGCTCAGCGAGGAGCGCTCGCTCATGCGTCCGTCGCTGCTGCCGAAGCTCCTCGCGGCGACGGCGACGGCGCGCAGGCGCGGCGAGCAGCGCGTGCGGCTCTTCGAACTCGGCAGCGTGTTCGAGCGGTCGAACGACGCGCTCCCGAAGGAGACCACCTCCCTCGGCTTCGTGATGGCGGGGCCGCGCGACGCGTGGCTCACGCGCCCCGAAGACGTCGACCTCTACGACCTCAAGGGCGCCGTCGAGGAGCTCGTCGAGCGCATGACCCACGCGCCCGCGACCTTCGATCGCGAAGGCGACGCGCCGGTGTGGGCGCACCCCCGCGCGTGGGCGAGGGTGGTGGTCAATGGACGCGCCGTGGGCTTCATCGCCGCGACGCACCCCGACGTGGTCGAGCGCGCGGACCTCGGTCGCGCGGCGGTGATCGGCGAGCTCGACGTGGCGGCCCTCGGGATGACCGCGCGACCCCTCGCGGCGAAGGCGCCGTCGCGCTTCCCCGCGTCGCGCCGAGACGTGGCGCTGCTCGTGCGGAAGGACGTCCCCGCGGGCGACGTGCTCGACAAGCTCCGCGCCGCCGCGGGGCCGCTCTGCGAGTCGGTCACCATCTTCGACCGATACGCGGGCCCCGAGCTGCCCGAGGGGACGCACTCGCTCGCGTTCGCGCTCACCTTCCGCGCGGACGATCGCACGCTCCTCGACGGCGACGTCGACGCGCTCATCGACGCCGTGACCCGCACCGCGCGCGACGCGTTCGGAGCGGCGCAGCGTTGACCCGCCGTCGTGCTGGAGCTCCTGCCGCGCGCGATTGCAACGCGCGAGGGGCTGTGATTATCTGCGTCGCGCGAGGCGGGCGATGACGAAGGCCGAGATCATCGAGGCGATCTGCGAGAAGGTCGGGGGCTTCTCGAAGCGCGAGGCCGCGCTCCTCGTCGACACGATCTTCGAGACGATGAAGGACACCCTCGCCGCGGGCTACAAGATCAAGATCTCGGGCTTCGGCAACTTCGTCGTGCGCGACAAGCACGAGCGCTTCGGGCTCAACCCCCGCACGCGCGAGAAGATCGTCCTGGCGCCGCGGAGGGTCGTGCGCTTCAAGCCCTCGCCCGTGCTCAAGGCCCGCGTGAACCGTCCGCCCGCGGGGCGCAGGTCGAGCTTCCCCCCGCCGCGGCGATCACCGTCCACGCCGCCCGTCGCGATCCCGCCGCTCGCGCCCGTGACGAGCTTCGACAACGAGCCCCCGAAGGACTGACGCGCCCGCCCCGATCGGCGCGCCCACGGAGCGATGAGCTTGCAACTCCCGCAGAAGATCTATTTCCGCATCGGCGAGGTGGCGCGTCTCCTCGCCGTGGCGCCGCACGTGATCCGCTTCTGGGAGACCGAGTTCAAGTCTCTCCGCCCGCAGAAGTCGAGCACCGGCCAGCGGGTCTACACCCGCCGCGACGTCGAGCGCCTCGCCACCATCCGCCGCCTCTTGAAGGAGGAGCGATACACCATCGAGGGCGCGCGAAAGTACCTCCGCGAGAAGGGCGTCGAGGCCGACGACCGCGCCGCTTCGAACGCCTCCGCCGACCGCCCCGCAGCGCTCCGCGAGGCGCTCCTCACGGCCCGCGCGCGCCTCGTCACAGCCCTCGAAGACCTCTCCCGCAGCGCCTGAATCAAACGCCGCTCTTTCTTGTTGCATCGCCAATCGACCGGTGTATGTTCCCGGTCCCTCGCGGGGCACCGCGAGAGTGGATCGGGGCGTAGCGCAGCCTGGTTTAGCGCACTTGACTGGGGGTCAAGGGGTCGCTGGTTCGAATCCAGTCGCCCCGACCATAAGCACACCGACGGCGACTCTGCGAAAGCAGATGTCGCCGTCGGTGTTTTCGAAGCGCGCGATCGGGGATCGCGTGCCCGCGAGGGGCGCTTCGTGCGAGAACCCGCGGCCGATCACCATGAACGGCGCGACCCGACTCGACGCGGTGCTCTTCGACTTCAACGGCGTGCTCGTCGACGATGAGCACCTGCACTTCGAAGGCTTCAACGCCGTGCTCTCGCCGCTCGGCATCACCCTCGGCCAGCGCGAGTACGACGACGTCTACCTCGGCTTCGACGACCGCGGCGTGTTCGAAACCGCCCTGCGCGCCCACGGCCGCGAGGCCGACGCCGCGCTCGTGCGCGCGCTCATCGACGCGAAGGCGAAGGTCTACGCCGCGCGCGCCGCGACGGAGCTCCGCGTGTTCGAAGGCGCCGCGCCGCTCTTGAGGGCCTGCGCCGCGAGGGCCCCGGTGCTCATCGTGTCGGGCGCGCTGCGCGCCGAGATCGAGGGCGCGCTCGCGGTGATGTGCGCGGGCGACTCGGTGCGCTCCATCGTCTCCGCGGAGGACGTCTCCGCGTGCAAGCCCGACCCGGCGGGGTACCTCCTCGGGCTCGCGCGGCTGCGGCACTGGTCGGGTGACGTCGACCCTGCGCGTTGCGTCGTCGTCGAGGACAGTTCTGCGGGCGTCCACGCGGCGCGCGCGGCGGGCCTCAAGGTGCTCGCGGTGGCGCACACGTACCCGCGCGACGTGCTCTCGGCGGCGGGCGCGCACGAGGTCATCGCGGCCCTGCGCGACGTGCGGATCGACGACCTCGAAGCCCTCGCCGCGCTCTAGACTCTACCGTTGACGCAGGCGCGACCGGGGCCCTAGGCTGACGGCCGTTCGCGATGCTGCGCGCGCTCCGTCCGTTGCGGGCGTGACGCGCTCTGCGCAGCGCTGCGGCGGGTGACGTTCATGAGCGACCTCAAGGTGATGGTCTTCGAATCGGATCGCGGGTTCGGCGACGCGCTCAAGCGCGCGTTCACGAAGCGCGGTTGCTCGGTGCGCCTGGTCGACGACGGGCAGATCGGGCTCGACCTCGCGCCGACGGACCCGCCGGACCTCATCATCGTGGCCGTCGAGCTCCAGCGCATGAGCGGCTTCGCCGTGTGCAACAAGCTCAAGAAGATCCCCGAGCTCAAGGACATCCCCGTGGTGATCACCTCGTCGGAGTCCTCGCAGGAGACCTTCGATCACCACTCGAAGCTCCGGACGCGCGCCGAAGACTACGTGCACAAGCCGATCAGTCCCGAGGAGCTGATCCGTCGCTGCGCGGCGCACGTGCAGATCCCCGACGCGCCCGCGTTCGACGCCGAGGAGGTCTCCATCGACGACCTCGAGGCCGTGCCCATCAGCGACGACGCCGTGATCGAGCCGGCGGGTCAGATCGTGGGACGCGACGCGGAGCTCGACAACCTCGCCGACGCGGCCTTCGACCAGATCATGATCCCGAGCGAGGCGCCCGGTCAGCCCGCGCCCGCGCCGGTGCGAGTGAACACGCCGCCCGCGGTGGCCGCCGCCGCGCCGACGCCCGCCGCGGTGGCCCCGACGCCAGCGTCGGGGTCGATGCCCGCGCGTCACTCGCTCCTCGACGACGACCTCGACGACCTCACGATGGTGTCGACGTCGCGCTCGCTGGTCGACATGCAGCTCGCGATGCGCGGCCCCGCGTCGGCGCGTCCTGGCGCGGTGTCTCCGTCGCGCGCGCCCGTCCCCCACGTCGCCTCCGTCGCGCCGCGCGCCCCGACCCCCGCGCCCGCGCCGTCGCCGTTCTCCGCGCCCGCGCCTGCGCCCGCGGCCGTCCCTTCGGCCGACACGGAGAGACTCCGTCGTCGCGTCGAGGAGCTCGAGCAGGAGCTCTCCGCGGCGCGTACCGCTGCTCGCAAGGCAGAGGAGCTCTCCGAGGAGAACACCCGCCTCAAGGCGCTCGCCGATGAGTCTCAGCGCCTCTCGCGCGAGCTCGAAGAGGTCCGCTCGCGCGTCGTGAAGGCCGCGCCGCCGGGCGCCCGCGAGGGTCTCGAACTCAGGGAGTCGCTCCACAAGAAGGACAAGGAGATCCTCCACCTCCGCGAGCTCGCGAACGGTCGCGACAAGGAGCTCCTCCAGCTCCGCGAGACGCTGCTCCAGCGCGATCTGGAGAAGGCCGACCTCGACGAGCGCCTCCTCGAGCGCGAGCGCGAGGTCGCCGACCTCACCGACCGCGGCTCCGGCGCGCAGCAGGAGCTCGACGCCCTGAAGGCGAAGCACACGGAGACCGAGCGCGAGCTCCAGACCGCGCACACCGCGCTCAACGACGCCCGCAAGCGCGCGCAGGAGGCCGACGCGGCCCTGCGCCACGAGCTCTCGACGGAGCGAGAGGCCCACAAGCGCGACGCCGACAAGGCCGCGAGCGCCGCCGCCGCCGCCGAGAAGTCCCACGCCGACGCCCTCGCCACGCTGAAGGCCGCGCTCGCTGCGGAGACCGCGCTCCTCGCTGCTGCGACGGCGGCGGCGCTGAGCGAGCGCTCGACGCACACCGAGGCGGCGAAGGCCCTCAACGACTCGCACGAGGCCGCGCTCGCGGCCCTCAGGTCCGAGCACGCCCAGGCGCTCGCGTCGCTCCGTGACGAGCAGTCGAAGTCGGCCGATGCGCTGCGCGATGAGAGCGCGAAGGCCCTCTCTGCGGCGGAGGCGAAGCTCCACGACGCCGAGGCCGCGCGCGCGAAGCTCGTCGAGGAGCACGACGCGAAGCTGCGCGCGCTCGAGGCGTCGCACGCCGAGCGAATCACGGAGCTCGACGCGACGGGGACGAAGCGCGTCGCCGACGCCGAGGCCGCCGCTGCGAAGCGTGTGGCTGAGGTCGAAGCCGCGTCGACGACGCGTGTGGCCGAGGTCGAAGCGACTGCTGCGAAGCGCGTCACCGACGCCGAGGCCGCTGCGACGAAGCGTGTCACCGAGGTCGAAGCCGCTGCCGCGAAGCGCGTCGAGGAGCTCGAAGCGGCGCACGCGAAGGCCCTCGCCGACGCCGAGAGCGCCGCGACGAAGCGCCTCGCGGACGCCGAGGCCGCCGCTTCGAAGCGCTTCGAAGAGCTCGGAGCGACGAGCGCGCGTCACATGGCGGAGCTCGAAGCCGCGGCGTCGAAGAGCAGCGCCGACGCCGAGGTCGCGCGCGTCGCGCTGGTCGCCGAGATCGTCGCCGAGAAGGCCGCGCGCGCCGACGAGGTGAAGTCCATTCGCGCTGCCCACGCGAGCGCGATGGCCTCGACGGAGCGCGACGCGAGCGCGAAGCGGGCGTCGCTCGAAGCGGAGCTCAAGTCCGCGAGCGCCGCGAGAGATCAGGCGACGCAGCGCGCGGCGGAGCTCGAACGAGAGCTCTCTTCGGCCCGCGCCGAGGTCGAGCGTTCTTCGCGGGTGGCGTCGCGCAACGCGGCGCTCCTCGATCGCGCGCGGAGGGCCATCCTCATCGCCGCGGGCCTCGTCGACGAGACGTCAGCGTCGCTCGATGGCGCGGTCGAGACCTCGACGACCGCCGACGCGGAGTAACCGCCAGACCTCTACTGCTCGGCGGAGAACTCTCCCGCGATGAGCTGCGCGTCGCGCCCCTTGCGGCCGTCTGCGGGGGGCGTGAGCTCGCTCGCGATGAACGCAGACACCGCGGCGCGCTCTGTTTCGAGCGCCTCGCGCGCGGTCGATGAGAGGTCGGCGAAGGGCGAGAGCGAGACCTGTCCGCGGTCGAGGCTCCAGGCGCCCACGACCTCGCCGTCGAAGACCGCCACGGGGCCCGCGCCGAGCTTCTTTGCGTCGATGCCCGCAGCGCGCTCCGCGTCGAGGAGGCCCGTGAGGCTCTGACGGGCTTCGAGGTAGGGATCTCCCGAGGGGAGGAGCGCTGCGATCGGAGGCGCGCTCGTCTCTTCGGGCGCGGTGAAGTCCGAGGGGGCGAGGAGGGCGTCCGTGATTCCATCGACGCGCACGTCGACGAGATGGAGCGGCTTGAGCGCGGCGACGGCTCGACCCGTCGCGAGGCTGAAGGCTTCTGCGAATGCCTTCGCGCTCGCGGGAGCGTGCGCGGCGAACCATCGCGCTGCGACGAGTTCGACGGCCTCTGCGCCGCTCGGAACCACCTTCGGGAGCTGCGTGATCGAGTATTGAAAGCGCTCGCGATCGAGGCGTCCTTCGACGTGCGTGCGGGTCACCTCGCCCTGCACCCAGAGCGCCCTCAACGCGAGTCCCGCGAGCGTCGCGACGCCCGAGCGCTTCGCCGTCGCGCCGAGGCTGCGGGTCACATCCGAGGGCAGCGCGGCCATGAGCGCCGCGGGCGTGCGAGGCTGTTCGAGGGCCCTTCTCAGCGCGTCGCGGGCGCCGAGGAGGTCGCGCGACGTGAGCGCGCAGGTCGACGAGACGCGCGACTCGCGCGAGGTGTGATCGGCCATCGCGAAGGCCCTGGCGAGCGGTGCGTCGCCCGCGGGAACGAGCCACGAGAGGCCGCGGGGGCCCGGCGCCACGGTGAGCTCTCCGCGCGTGAAGACGGCCTCGTCGAGCTCCGCGCGTCGCATGATCGCGCCGCGCGCGAGGAGCGCGAGGTACGGCGCGACGCTCGAGGTGACGGCGATCCAACCGAGTGACGCAGCGAGCGCCGCGAGGGGGAGCGGCTTCTCTCGGGATGAGGTGGTGAGCGACTGGCGTGCCGTCCAGCCGAGGCGAGCCTGGCGGACGTTGAGGCTGATCTCGCCTGACATGATGTCGTCAGCGTAGCACCCGCGACCCACGCGAAGGGTGTGCTCGAACGCGCTCAGGGGACCGCGTACACGTCGCGCTCTTCGTGCGAGCGCAGCGCCTCGGCGACGCGCGCGAGCACGAGGTCGCGGCGCGTGAGCACCGCGCTGATCTGCGCGTCGGAGAGGCACGGGCCGAGCGGATCATCGGACATCGCCGCGCGGATCGACTGCGCCGTGAGGGCGCGCAGTCGGTCGATGAGCGAGCGAGAGAAGCGTCCCATCGCGGCGAGGCGTCGGGCCTGGTCCGCGGGGCGCGCGCCGAGGCCGTCGTGGATGGCGCTGAACGACGCGCCGTTGTCCATGAAGAGCATCGGGCTCGGAGGCGCTCCGGGCGCCGCGCGCTGCTGGAGGATGTTTCCGCCGCTCCATCGGTCGACGTTGTCGTTGATGAAGTCGAAGACGACGAGGGCCGAGAGGTCTGCCGCGAGGGCCGCGCGCTCGGGCGGGAGCGGCTGCGCGAGGTCGAGCAGCGTCGGGTACGACTCGTTGCCGGGGACCTCCTCGAGCTGTCCAGGCACCCAGAAGAGCACCGCGCCTGGCACGGCGTCGGCGCGTCCGAGGAGCTCGGTCATCACGCGCTGCGAGAAGGCCGCGTCGCCCGACGCGTCGGCCGTGCGCTGAAGGAGCGACCGCGGAACGAGCCTCCCGCACGCAGGCGGCACGCGGTGAAGACCGAGCAGACGGCTCATGCGATAGGCCGCGAGCTCGGCGCGAAAGTTCGCCACGCTGGCCTGCTGCTGCGGCTTGAAGAGCGCCTTCTGCGCGCCCGCGAGGCGCAGCCTGAACGAGACCGTGCTGCCCCCCGTGTTGCGCTGCACGCGCTCGATGGGGGCGTCGCAGATGCGCGCGAGCAGCGCGTCGTCGTCGAGTCCGAGAAAGCCCCGTGTCCCGCCGTCCGCGGGGCCGTGTGCGACAGGCGACGGCGCGGGTGCGGCCTCGGGCGCTGCGGCCGCGTCGACGACGGCCTGTGCGACGGATGCATCACGGCGCGGTTGTTCGTGTGCGACACGGGTGATCGACGCGTCGGCGCGGTCTGCGCGGGGCGTAGCGACGGCGGGTCTCGCGGGGGCTTGCGAGGGCGCCGGGTCGCGGCACGCGGCGAGCAGACCGAGGGCGGCGCACGCGAGCAGACGAGACCGGTCGACTGGTTGACGCACGGAGGGTGGTATGGCA
>JBPOHC010000976.1:0-5857 GCA_052035985.1 Myxococcota bacterium
GCGCTCGTCAAGGCGCTGCGGGCGCTCCTGCGTGACGCGGGCATCGGCCGCGCGGAGATCACCGCCGATCGGAGCGACGTGCGCGTCACGCTCTCCCGCGCCGTCGCCGAGCGCGCCACGCGCGACCGCTAGACCGGAACACGTGTGCCGCTCCACCGGAAGCCGTGTTCCGGTGACGCGCCGTGACGGTAGTTGCGCGGGCGCGCGACGGCGTGAAAGAGTCGAGCGCGCGTCATGCACATTCGCCACGTCACCATCGAGAACGTTCGTCGCTTCGGCGACGGCGCCGCGGGGCTTGACCTCACGCTCCCTCCCCGCGGTTGGATCGTCGTCGCGGGTCGCAACGGCGCGGGCAAGACCACGTTCCTCAAGGTGCTCGCGCTCGCGCTCTCGAACAGCTTCACGCACGAGTACACCGACACGCTGTTCTCGTGGATCCGTCCTGGAATGGCGTCCGCTCGCTCGCGGCTTTCGCTCGTTCCGTCCGACGACGACGAGCTCCAGCGCGACAAGAACATCCTGTCGACCAAAGCGGCCGACGAGGAGCTCGTCGTGGGCGACGAATGGACGCCCACGCACGGCGCGATGGTTCACGGGCGTGAGAGCGACGGCAATCGGGCCTTCGCAGGTCCCTGGCACAACGAGCCGAAGGGTTGGTTCGCGGCGGGCTACGGCGCGAATCGGAGGCTGCTCGGACAGGCGAGCACGGCGGAGGCGTGGTCGCAGGCGACGTCGAGAGAGGGCGCGTTCCTCACGCTGTTTCGAGACGACGCCTCGCTCACGCACCCGATCCGCTGGCTGATGGACCTCGACTATCGCCACCTCGATCCCCACGTGAAGACGGCCGAGCGTGACGATGCGAAGAGCCTCGTCGATGGCGTGATCGCGCTCCTGAACGACGACCTCCTCGGCGACATCGAGGTGAAGGGCGTCGACTCGCGCGGACTCTCGGTCGTGCAGGAGGGGCAGCGGCTCTCGATCTTCAATCTCGGGGCGGGCGCGCAGATCCTCGCCGCGCTCGTGGTCGACGTTCTGCGACACATGCACGCGCGCTTCGGCAGGCTGCGCTTCGAGCGAAAGGGCGGACGCACGGTCGTCGAACACAGCGGCGTGGTGCTGATCGATGAGGCCGAGGCGCACCTCCACCCCGAGTGGCAGCGTCGTGTCGGGTTCTGGTTCAAGGAGCACTTCCCGAACATCCAGTTCATCGTGAGCACGCACAGCCCCTTCATCTGTCAGGCGGCGGACCCCGGCGGTCTCATCCGGTTGCCCGCGCCGGGAGAGATGGGAGCGCCCGCGCACATCACCGGCGACGCGTTTCAGACCGTCGTGAACGGCGGCGCCGACGACGCGGTGCTCTCGCATCTCTTCGGCCTCGAGCAGTCTCACTCGCGCGCGTCGGAGCGCATGCGCGAGCGCGTCGCGACGCTCGAAGTGAAGGAGCTTCGCGGCAAGCTCACGGCCCACGAGAAGAAGGAGCTGCGTGAGCTCCGCACGAAGCTCCCGAAGACCGGCCGCGCGCTCGTCGAGCAGACGCTTCGCAAGGTGAAGGCGGAGCTGTGAAGCGGCTGCGACGCCTCGCGCTCTCCCCTGCGGCGCTGGCGTTTCTTCAAAAGCGCACCGCGGCGGTCGTGGCGGCGCCGAAGCGTCGCGCGAAGGCCCGCAAGCTCTGGAAGCTGCAAGCGAACGCGACCTTCCGCGAGATGCGTCGCGTGCTCTCGGCGATGGCCCCGGGCGTCTCGCACTGCATGTACTGCGAGAACAGCGAGGCCACCGACATCGACCACTTTCGCCCCAAGGCGCGCTACCCCCGCCTCGCGTTTCGTTGGGAGAACCACCTGCTCGCGTGCAGCGCGTGCAACAGCAACTACAAGCGCGACGAGTTTCCGAAGGGCAAGAACGGTCGACGTCTGCTCATCGACCCGACGCGCGACGACCCTCGCGAGCACCTCGCGCTCTCGCCGCACACGGGCGTCTACGTCGCGCTGACGCCGAGGGGCGCGGAGAGCATTCGCGTTTTCGGCCTCGAGCGCGCGACGCTCACGAGGTGCCGCCAGGCCGCGTGGGGCACCGTCGAGGCGCTCATTCTTCGTTACGCAATCGCGAGGCGACGCAACGACGACGCCCGCGCGCTCGACTCACAGCGAGACCTCTGTCGCTTTCCGCACGCGAGCGTCTTCGAGGCGCTGCTCGACGTTTCGAAGTCGCCCGCCGCGAGCTGGTACATCGATCCTGATTGTCTCGCTGCACTCGCGGCGCACCCCGAGATTCGCGGCTGGGCAGAGACCTGAGTTGTGATCTGACCAACGGCGCGGCGCGACCGGAACACGTGTGCCGCTCCACCGGAAGACGTGTTCCGGTGACGCGCTGCGCGACTACGGCGCGACGGTGACGAGGAACACCTGACCGCTCTCGCCCGCGGCCTCGTCGGCGACGGCCCACGTGTTGACCGTGCGCGCGCGGTGAAGCCCGAGCGGCGTCGACATCCCCGCCGAGAGCGACGCGGGAGAGGTCGCGCGGCCGTCGGCGCCGACCCACGTAAGCAGCCCATCCCCCGTGTCGGCGACGGTGCCCGAGATGAGCGCGCTGCGGCCGTTGATGGCGAGCGAGGCGCCTGCGGGGTGGTTCGCCGCCACGCCCACGGCGAGCTCGGTCACGCGCGGTGACGAGAAGATGAACGCAGTGCCCGCGTTGGGCCCTCCGCGGCGCGCGTCGAAGATCGTGATGTACCCCATCGAGTCTTGCGAGACGCCCGATGGATCGACGAGGTCCGTCGTGAGCACCACGCCCGCGCCGCCCGCACGGGGCACGCGGAACAGCGCGCGGAGCAGGGCCGTCGAGGTGCTCTGCTGCCCGGTCACGAGGAGGCTCTCGCCGTCGGCGCTCACCGCGACGCCCTGAGGCCGCAGGAGCTCGACGCCCGCGTTGATACGCGTCGGGGTCCCTCCCCCGACGGGGATCGAGAAGATCGCGCCGGTGTCGGCCGAGGCGCCGTCCGTCGAGGGGTCGACGACGTAGAGCGTCGCGTCGTCGCGTGAGATCGCGAGGCCGATGGGGAACTCCATGCCGCCTCCCGACGCGACGAGGATCGGCGTCGCGGGAGCCGAACCCGGCGCGGGCACCGCGGCGCGAAACACCGCCGCCTCACCCATCGCGGTGAAGGCCGTGAAGAACACCTCCGTGGCCGCGCCGTTGGGAACGGCGTCCGTCGGACGCGCGCAGACCGTCCCGCACTCGACCACCGCGCGCGTGGTGCTCACGAGCACAGGCACGTCGGCCGCGTCGCTCACATCGCTCGCGTCGCTCACGTCACTCGCGTCGCTGACGTCACTCGCATCGCTGACATCGCTCGCGTCGCTGACATCGCTCGCGTCGCTCACATCGCTCGCGTCGGAGGCGTCGATGACGTCGGCCGCGTCGGGGGCCGTGATGTCGCTCGCGATGTCGTCGGGCGTTGCGTCGGGCCGCGCGCCCACGACCGAGGTCGTCCCGTCGCAGGCCGCGAGGTTGAGCGCGAGGGCGCCTGTGAGGGCGCGCGTGAGAGGCGTCGAAAGCGAGGCGGCGTAGCGTTTCATAGGCGATGGAGCACTCCTCGGAGGCGACGCGTCGCGGATGCGATCGAGCGCGCCGTCGGAGTGCTACGCGCGAGGCCGGGCGCGTGGATTTCCTCGCGGCCACGGAACGCCCGCCACCGGAACACGTGTGCCGCTCCACCGGAAGACGTGTTCCGGCGCGCCGCCTCCTCGGTCATCGCGCCGCCCCGTCGCTTCTGTGATACTCGCGGCCATGAAGCGCCCACCCGCATGGCTCCTCTTCGCGCCGCTCGCGCTCCTCGCGTGCGGCTCCGCCATCGCCCCGCGGCAGGCCGATGGGAGCGACTGCAACTACGCCCAGGCAGACACCGCATGCGCCCCCGCGTCGTACTGCGACCCGGGGGCCTTCGTGGCCGGACGCGGCTACACGCGGCAGCACACCTGGGGCTTTCTCGGTGACAAGACCCACGTCGTCGGAACGTGCCGCCCCAAAGGCGCGCGCGGCGCGAGCTGCGGCGCCTCCGCGGCCTGCGTGAGCGGAAGCTGCGTCACGCAGAACGGCGCGCCGCAAGGTCTCTGCGAGTAACCCGCACACCCCATGAAGATCACCCTCGACGGCCTCGACGGCCGCAACTTCACCCTGCGAATCCCCCGCGACGGCGGCGGAGAACACGTCGTCGCGCTCCACGACGCGAGGGCCCTGCGCGGCTCGTACGAGCACGACGCGTCACGCTATCTGCTCGCGCCCGTCGAGGCCGACTCGATCCTCGGCGCGATCACCTGGACGCTCTCCGACGGAAGCGTCGAACTCTCCGGACCGATGGTCCTCGGCGCGACGCGCATCGCGCTCGAGATCCGACGCGACGACCAGACGCCCGGCGTCACGGGCGAGATCCGCTGCAACACCCTCGACGCCCCGACGCTCAAGCTCTCGCGCGCAACCATCGCCGTCGACGGGTCGCTCTCGCTCGCGAACTTCTCCGCGCGCCACGACGCGCAGGCCAACGCCTGGGACGTCGCCAGCGCGTCGCTCTCGACGCGCGCGCTCAACATCACCCGAGGCGCGCTCGCCGTCTCGATGACCGCGCTCGAAGCCGCCACCCTCGAAGCCCGCCACGGCGGAGGAATCACCGACGCATCTCTCGCCACCGTGACGCTCTCGGGGCTGCGCGTTCGAACGGGAGCGCTCTCCATCGAGGCCGCGCACGTGGGCCTCACGGGCCTCCGCATCGTGCGCGTCGCAGAGAAGGGACTCCTCGTCACCGTCGACGCGGTGGACCTCACGGGCGTCGTGTTCGAACAGGGAGGCCAGCGCGTCGAGGCCCCGGCGCTACGGCTCGTCGCGCTGCGCTACGGGAGCGAGGGCGTGTCTTTCGATTCGCTCTCAGCCGACGAGGTCCGCGTCCGCGTCATGGGCCTCGGCGAGCGTGCTGCGAAGCCCGACGCAGACGCGCCGGTGGTCGAGGCGACGGTCGAGCAGCAGCGGGTCATCGGGATGGACCTCCCCTTCCTCGATCACCTCGCGGGCAGGCTCGAAGCCGACACCGAGGTCGACGTGAAGGTGCCGTGGATCGAGCGCCGCGTGGCCTCCCATCGGCTGCGGCTCGACATCGCGGAGGGCGCCTTCGACTTCAAGCTGCTCGAACGCGGGCTCTCGCGCCTCGAAGACGCGATCCTCGATTTCGAAGTCGACGACGAGGGCCTCTACTTCGAAGTCGACGCCGTCGTGTGGAAGCGCACCCTCCTCCGCTGGCCCCTCGACGCGAGAGAACTCCTCCACGCGCGTCAGGGACGCGTGAAGCTCCGCACCTTCGCGCGCCCCACGCTCACGGTGCCGACGGGCGGCCCGAAATCGAGCGCGCCCAGGGACGCCGATCCGCGCTTCGCCCTGCGGCGCGTGAGCATCAACGGAATCCGCGTCGAGCTCGCGATCCGCGGCGCGTCGACGCTCCCTCTCTCCGACGGAACGCTCCGCCTCGGCTGTGAGGGAACGCCCGCTCTCGGCGCGCTGAAGCTCAACGGATCGCTCTCGCGCGAGAGCGCCTCTGACGCCCGCGAGACCTCGCTCTCGCTCGCCCTCGGCTCGCTCGACGTGGGACTCGATTCCGTCGCCCTCGGCGCGCGAACGATCGACGTCCGCCGCGCCCGACTCGGCGCGCTCACCGACGGAGCGATCACCCTCCGCGGCTTCTCACCCACCTCCGTCTCGGCCACGCTCGGCGCGCTCTCGCTCGAAGGCTTCGCGCTCACGAGCCCCGCCGAGTCGCCCGCCACCGAAGGCTGACGCCCCCTCAGAACGCCTTGGGCAGCGCGAGCACCTTCTC
>JBPOHC010000816.1:0-4464 GCA_052035985.1 Myxococcota bacterium
GACGCGCAGTGCGTGCCCCGGTGCGGGCCTTCGCTGCTCTCGTGCGGCGCGGCGTGCGTGGACCCGCGCTGGGACCCGATGAACTGCGGCGGGTGCGGGGTGACGTGCGCGCTCGCGGCCACGGCGACCAACGGGTGCGCGTCGGGGGCGTGCACGGTGATCCGCTGCAACACGGGCGCGGGCGACTGCAACGGCGCGGCGAGCGACGGCTGCGAGACCAACCTGTTGAACAGCGGTGCCAACTGCGGGGCGTGCGGGCGCACGTGCGCGCTGCCCAACGCCAGCGCGACCTGCTCGGGCGGGGCGTGCGCGGTCGCCGCCTGCGCGACGGGCTTCGCCGACTGCGACCGCACCCCGGCCAACGGGTGCGAAGTCGACACGCGCACCGACAACGCCAACTGCGGCGGCTGCGGCATGACCTGCTCGGCCGGGACGATGTGCGGCGGGAGCGTGTGTGGCGTGAGCTGCCCGATCGGTCAGGCCAACTGCGGGGGCGTGTGCACGATCCTGGCGACCGACCCGCGGAACTGCGGCGGCTGCGCGACGGTGTGCCCGAGCGCCCACGCCACGGCATACTGCGCGGCGGGCGCCTGCGGCTTCGTGTGCGCGGCAGGCTTCGGCGACTGTAACGGCACGGCGAGCGACGCCTGCGAGACTGACCTCAGCACCTCGGCCTCGAGTTGCGGCGCCTGCGGGCACGCGTGTCCGAGCGGGGCGGCGTGTACGGGCGGGGCGTGCGGGTGCCCGTCGGGGCAGCGTGCGGTGGGAGCGGCGTGCGTAGCGACAGATGCGGCGCCGAGGCCGATCGCGCCGGTGTCGCTGGGCGACGTGACGCAGCGGCGTCCGACGCTCCGCTGGTCGCTGCCGACGGGCTTCGGCGGCGCGGTGGTCGAGCTGTGCCGCGACCCGGCGTGCACGATGTTGATCGAGACGGTCACGGCGAGCGGCACCAGCGCCCGTCCGACGACCGACCTGCCCGCCCGCAGCGTGGTGTTCTGGCGGATGCGCGGTCGCGTCGGAGCGACGACGGATACTGTGTACAGCCCGACGTGGCTCTTTCATGTGCCCGCCACCAGCGCGAGCACCGCGGTCGACACCAGCTCCAACCCGCACTTCGACGTAAACGGCGACGGCTACGACGACCTCGTCGTCGGAGCGCCGAGCGCTGATCCTGGCGGGCGCGGCAATACAGGGACGGCGAGCGTGTTTCTCGGGAGCGCCACCGGTATCGCGGCGACGGCGGCCAGGGTGCTCGAAGGCGTGGCTGGAGGTGACATCCTCGGCTTCTCGGTGGCGAGCGCAGGGGACGTCAACGGTGACGGGTACGCTGACCTCGTCGTCGGAGCGCCGTACGCTGATCCTGGCGGGCGCGGCAATGCAGGGACGGCGAGCGTGTTCCTCGGGAGCGCCACTGGAATCGCGGCGACGGCGGCCAGGGTGCTCGAAGGCGTGGCAGCAGGTGAACGCCTCGGCTTCTCGGTGGCGAGCGCAGGGGACGTCAACGGCGATGGCGCGCCTCGTCCGTGCTGCCCTCCGGCAGCATGGACGCACTGCCTGCCTGCGATCCGTCGCCGCGTCGTGTGACACGCTGGGACGGGTGACCGACCCCGGGACATGGCGGCGTTCGCCGACGCCCTACACGGCGCCCCCTCTCCCGAACGGGTCGAGGGGGAGTGGGGGTGGGGTCAGCCCGTCGGGGTCCTGGGCTTGCGCTCGCCGAAGGCGACGAACTCCCTCGCCGTAAGGTCTCGGCGGTCTCCCCGTCGCTGACGCTGCGGGTCTCTTCCCTCGCGTTCTGAGGCGTCAAGGTCGCTCCCAGAGCCGCGTTCGTTCGAGCCGATAGCGAGGCGTGACGGTTGATCTCACCTCAATCTACGGGTCATGGATGCGACCCGCGGTTCCCTGCTGAGGCGTCGTGGCGTCGTGGCGTTCGCTGCGGAAGTCGTCGTGCACCAGGGCCGGGGCGATGTCGCAGAGGAGCACGGACGACGCGTCGACATGGTCGCGAGCGCGCCTCCGGCGACGAGGGGATTCGACGTCTCTGACGGGGCCTCCCGCATAACTTCGCGCCGTCGTAGATCGCTGGGAGCTCCGGGATGGGCTTGCAGACACGGTCCCCCGCGGGCAGGGAGAGGTCGCGAAGCCAAACTCTTCACCCCCAGGTGGACCGTGCCTCCCGAGACTGTCTGAGCGACCTCGCCGTCGCAACCTCGTCGTTCGACCTGTCAGCGCCCTCGCGACGAGCGCATTGCCAAGGTGATCGATCTCGAAGCGGCGTGTCGTGCCCGCGCCTCGGCACGCGCGGCAGCCCAGGCGCAGGTCGTCCCCGAGAGCACGCTGCGCGGCTGGCAGCTGCGCGCCCACGACGACGAGCCGTCGGACCCCATACGGCGCTTCTTCGAGACCCTCGACGGGCTGCGCCAGCTCCATCGCATCGTCACCGCCGTCCTCGTCGTCATCCTCCTCGCAGGCGGCGACAGCGTCTCTCTCGTTCGCGTATTTCCCGTGTGCTGCGGACTCCATCGCGTCGTGGCCTGCTCCGATCGGCACCTCCATGGGCGCGTGTCCGCGATGCACAACGCGGCCGGCGCCTGGGGCGACGCCGAGCGAGCGCGGCTGGCGGCCACGATGCCAGCGCGCGCCATCAGCCTCAGCGCCGACGAGACCTTCCACGACGGGATGCTGCTCGTCGCGCAGGAGCCGAGCTCGGGCTTCCTCGTCGTCGAGAAGCGCAGCGAGCGGCGCGACGCGCAGACATGGGATCACGCGGTTCGCGAGGGCCTCGCAGGTCTGCCTGTCACCGTCGAGCAGGTGAGCAGCGACGAGGCCGACGGGGTGATCGCGATGGCCCGCAAGCACCTCGGAGCGCAGCACACGAGCGACGTCTTCCACGGACAGCACGAACTGTGCGGAGGCCTGCTGGGCGCCTTGGGTGGCTCGCTCCGCGTCGCCCACGAGGCCCTCGAGACCACGTGCTCCGCGCTCGACAAGATCGTTGCGGAGCACGTGGCGTGGAAGACCGCAAGACAACGCTGAGAAACACGGGGAATCATGCGCGGCGTGGGGCAGGCGTGGGGCATCTCGGAGGCCTCGGGGTAGCCCGTGACCTCGCCGAAGGGTTCCTCCGCGCGGTCGACGAAGGGCACCCGGCGGGGCCGCTCGCACGCACCCTGTCCGTCGAGGTGCTCCGGTCGATGGCGGCCGACTCGGCCCCGTGGGTCCTGGCCGTCGAGGTGCTCGAGGGGGGCCCCCTGCGGATGCGTCGGGCGGTAGAGCTCGCGGGGCAGGTGTTCGAAGCCGCAGAGGTCGAAGAGGGGGAGGGTGCGTGTTCTGCGGGGTGATGCGCGTGCGAGTGTGAATGCTACGTCGAAGCGTGCCCCACGCACCCCGAAGCATCACGAAAGCCCTTCTAGGAAGCTATATCATATGGGGTACATGAGTGTGCACGACCGTACCCCACACACTCTCTATTTCTCTTCTTCTGTAGGGATTGAGGTGGAGCACGCCGAAACCGGCCCGTGACCAATGTCGCCGCCGCGTCGGGCTCGAAGAGGCTTCAGCGGCGTGCGTGCGAAACTCCGCCGTGGTGCCCCCCCCGACGGGGTCGGGAAGGGCAGTCGTGCGATCTCCCCAGCCTCGACGCGGAGACCATGACGCTCAGGCAGCGCAAGGCCCTCAGTCTCGGCAGCCCCCGCAGACGCCGTCGTGCTGCGAGCAGCACCCACGAAGGGTCCTCCGGTCGCATGTGCATGTTGGCGATCGCGTGCCATCGCAACAACGGACGTGCACGTCAGC
Organism: Myxococcota bacterium; assembly: GCA_052035985.1. GTDB lineage: Bacteria > Myxococcota_A > Polyangia > Polyangiales > CAISKJ01. The sequence continues at coordinate 3,796 of JBPOHC010000816.1, forward strand.
GCCATGCGCCGGTTCCGGGGCAACGTCGTCCTCGTTGTCCACGTCATCCATTTCTTCGGCCGGCTCGGCGACGCGAGGTCGACGGACATACAACCGCGGAAACGTCGATGGACCTCGCACGACCAGAGGGCATTCCTCGGGGCCGCAGACGCTCCTGCAGTGGTGCTCGCAGCGGTACTGCATGACGCTGCAGTAGAGGATGACCGGCCCCGCGACCGACTCGAGCGTTGCGTCGCGGTTTCGCGTCTCTCTTTCGAAGCACACCCGGTTCGGCTCGCAGATGGCGCGACAGCACTCCCTGGTGAACGGCGCTCCCGGAATCGGGGCAGAGCCATCCCGCGGCGCGCAGTGCAACGCAAGGTTCGCCCCGAGTTCCAGCGTCGGGCCTGCGCCCGACGTTGGGGTGGGTTCGGGCTGGGGCGTCGACGCACCGCAACCGCCGCACTCACCGCGGTGTCCGTCGCAGCAGTGCGCGCGTGCTGGGTGCCCACAGGCGCAAGGCGATGTCCAACCGTCGCAGCACACCACGCGCTCTCCAGAAGCGGTAGCGTAAAGAAATCCGTGTCCGGCTCTTGCGGCCCTGGAAACAAGGGAGAACAAGAGCATGGGACTCGGAGAGCAGCTGATGAAGATCGTGGTGAAGGTGAGCGACGTGGTGGAGCTCGCGAA
>JBPOHC010000424.1:0-64860 GCA_052035985.1 Myxococcota bacterium
GGGTCGGGTTGTCCACGGCGCGGGGTGCGCAGGGGCGTGTCAGTCGTTGCGGGCGCCGGCGTTGATCCACCCCTCGATGAGGCGGATCTGGGCGTCGGAGAGGGGGTCGCGGCCGAGCGGCATCCGCGATCCGCACGACGCGCCGCCGGTCACCTTGCAGTGCAGACGGCTCATGGCGGCGCTGCCGGGCAGCACGCGCCCCGCGCTGAGGTTGGTGTAGGCCTGCTCCCGGGTGGTCATCGTGAGGCCGCCGGAGGAGCCGCCGACGTGGCAGCTCGCGCAGTTGGCCGAGATGATCGCGTACACCTGCGTGAAGGTCGGGGCCGCGCTCACGTCGGCGGCGACGGGCATGTCGGTGGGCGTGCCCGAGTCGGTGACGGCGGGCACGTCGGTGCTGGTGGGCACGTCGGTGCCGGTGGGCACGTCGGTAGTCGCGCCCGCGTCGGTGGCCGCAGGCACATCGGCAGCCGCGCCCGTGTCGGTGGCCGCGCCCGCGTCGGTGGCCGCGCCGGTGTCGGTGGCGGCGGGCACATCACCCGGCGAACCCGCGTCCGTGGTCGAGCCGGTGTCGGTGGCCGCGGGGGTGTCGGTGGCCGCGGGGGTGTCGGTGGCGGTGCCGCTGTCGGTGGCGGGCGCGGGGTCGCTGCCGCAGGCGGCGAGGGTGAGGGTGAGGCCGAAGGCAAAGAAGAAGGGCGATCGCATCGGCCGGGTTTGTACCCGGTGCGGCAGCGATGTCCAGTGGGGGAGGGAGAAACTTGCGGGACGGGCGCGCAGAGTGCGCCGGGGGCGGGGACGCGCTCAGGCGGTGAGCGAGTCGGTCGCGCGGGCGGTCTTGGCGAAGGCGGGGAGGAAGGCCGGGTCGCTGTCGACGGGGGCGCGGAAGGCCGCGGCGGGGAGCGCGGGGGCGGTGGGACGCGGGGCGGGCGCGGCGGCGGCGAGGCGCTCGCGCACGACGCTGAGGCTCACGTAGCCGAAGCCCATGAAGAAGAGCAGCGCGAAGGGCGCGGCGATGTAGTGCCGCGTGGTGATGGCCGCGACCACGGAGAGGGCGGCCTCGACGGCCATGACCATCTCAAACACGGGCAGGATGGTGCGGGCCTTGTACTTGCCGCCCGACTTCGCGCCCTTCTTCGGGGTGCGGACAAACTCGCCCGTCTCGGCCTGCAGGCCCTCCCAGACGGCGCGGGTGAGCCACGGGGCCATGCCCGAGCCGATGGCGAGGAGCCAGGGCAGGCGCTTCAGGGCGCCGAGGGCGGTGCGGCCCTGGGCGCGCTCGGCCACGACGTAGAAGGTCGCGAGCGAGCCCGTCGAGCCGATCATGAGGGGGATGTCGACGAGGAGGAGCGACAGCGGGTCGCTCGCGGGCATCACGAGGAGCATCGGCAGGAGCAGCGCCGCGAGCAGCACCATGAGGGGGTACGCGAAGTGCGGCGTCATATGGAAGACGGCCTCGGCGCGCACGGCGAAGGGGAGGTCTTTGCGGGACCACACGCGCTTCAGGAGCTTGCGGGCGGTCTGCACGGTGCCCTTGGCCCAGCGAAACTGCTGCGCCCGGAAGGCCTCCATCTCCTCGGGGAGCTCGGCGGGGGTGACGTGGTCTTCGCGGTACACGAAGCGCCAGCCCGCGAGCTGCGCGCGGTACGACAGGTCGAGGTCTTCGGTGAGGGTGTCGTGCTGCCAGCCGCCGGCGGCGACGATGGCCTCGCGGCGCCAGATGCCGCCGGTGCCCGAGAAGTTGAAGAAGAGCCCCGCGGCGAAGCGCGCGCGGTTTTCCACCATGTGGTGGCCGTCGAGCATGAGGGCCTGGACGCGGGTGAGGAGCGAGGCCTCGCGGTTGAGGTGGCCCCAGCGCGCCTGGACGCAGCCCACCTTCGCGTCGGCGAAGTGGTGCACGACGGTGCGGAGGAAGCTGCGCTGCGGCACGAAGTCGGCGTCGAAGATGGCGACCAGCTCGCCCTTGGCGAGGGTGAGCCCGTGGTCGAGGGCGCCGGCCTTGAAGCCCACCCGGTCGTGGCGGTGGATGTACACCGCGTCGACGCCGCGGTTGCGCAGCTCGATGACCTTGGCGCGGGCGAGCTCGCGGCTGTCGTCGGTGCTGTCGTCGAGCACCTGGATCTCGAACCTGTCGCGGGGGTAGTCGATGCGAGCGACGCACTCGAGCAGGCGCTCGAGCACGTCGGGCTCGTTGAAGAGCGGGAGCTGAACGGTCACGCGCGGGAGCTCGCCCTCGGGGAGCTGACACGGCGGAGCCGGCGGGAGCTCGGTGCGGTGCTTCCACAAGAGCCACACGAGCTGGCTGCGGTGCAGACCATAGAGCACCAGCAGGAGGAGCACGGTCAGGTACGGGACGGCGATCAGCAGCGTGGTCATCAGTTCCTCAGCGTCCTCTTCGGGTCGGTTCGGAGCGCGTCTCTACCGCCGCTCAGGCGTGCGACGCACCTTTCCGACACCTCGCTATTTCCGCTGGATTCAATAGCCTTCGGGCTCCGTCGAAGTTGTCGCCAACTTGTATTTTGTTGTCCGCGGATGTCGTCGCGCGTGTACTCCCCGTCACGCACGATGAACCTCCGCGACGCATTCTCAGCGCTTGCGTGCGCCGCCGCGCTGTGCCGTTGCAGCTCCGACCCCTTCGCGGGCTCTCGCGTCACGCGGGTGAACCGCGAGCAGCTCGTGGTGACGCAGCGCCCTCACGCTGACTCGTATTTCTCAGCCGTCCACGGGTGTCAGCACGCCTTCGGCGCCATCGATCTCCGCCGCGCGGACCTCATGGCTGACCTCGCGCGCGCCCTCGGTCGCCTCCCCAACGCCGAGGCGCCCGACCTCGAGAACGCGCTGCGCGACGCCCTCCGCGGCGCGGGCGTGACGCGCGTGAGGGTCCACTTCGACCGCGGCCCCGAGGGCGCTCCCCCCGACTACGAGAAGGAGCGCGCGTGGCTCGCCGCCGTGCTCGGGTCTGCGGCCAACGAGCGCGCCGCCCTGGCCGCCATCGACGACCGCTTCAACGACGTCGCGCGCGACGTCTCGCTCACGCTCACCCCCAACGCGGCGGCGCCCGCGCTCGCGCCGCTCCTCGCCGAGATCGACCGCGTGCTCCGCGACGCCGAGGCCACGCAGCGCTGCGCGTCGCTCCTCGTGAGGGAGCTCCCGCCGGTGTTGAGCGACGACGGCGAGGCCCGCGCCGAGGCGCCCGCGTACGCCGCCGAGTTCGCCGCCGCGAGGCGCTACGTGCAGAGCATCAGGGCGCGCGCGACGTTGCACGCCCAGCAGAGCGCGCGCCTCGCCCGCTGGCTCGAAGCCGCGCTCACCACCGAGGTCGAAGAGGGCGCCGCGGAGGCGCAGCCCGCGGAGCCGCCGCCCGCTCCGTAGCCGCAATCGCCGCCCGAAAGTGGACGCCCCGACCCCGTCGCCCGACAGTGTCTCCCGTACAGGAGAGCGTCCAATGGGATACAAGGGGACCGAGCGCCGCATCCATCGCGTGTATGTGACCCGCAACACCGAGTACCACGTCCGCGCGGGCGTCTGCGTCGGCGTGCGAGACCGCCGCAACGACGTGTGGTGCGAGGTGCATCCCGCGCTGGGGCGCACCCTCGAGGGCGCGCTGCGCTATCAAGACTCGGGCGTGCTCCCGGTGCTCGACGAGCCGCGCGTCGGCGACGCGATCTACTTTCGCAACGGCGAGCGCGACCTCGTGACCTCGCGCGTGCAGCACATCGAGCGGCCGCGCCTCGAGGTCGTGCAGAGTTACCCCTCTTGAGGTGCGCTCACATCGCGGGCTGCCAGCCGTTCCCGTCGACGTCGACGTAGACCGGGTTGGTGTATCCGAACGCGTCCCCTGCCCCGACGGGCGCGAGCGATCCGCCCCGCGCGAGCGCGAGGTAGTGGCTGTCGCGCGTGGGTCGCAGACGCACCGTGGCGCGCAGCCTGGTGACGCCCGAGCGACCCGGTGACGTCGCGTCGAGCGCGACGCCCCAGCCCGCGGCGCCAACCGTGTTCGAAGCGTTGAGGCCGCCGCGTCCGTCGCTCGTGAGCGCGAGCGGACGGCCGTTTTCGAAGAGCACCAGCGAGCGCGCGTCGACCCACGGCGCGGCCTGCACCTCGAGCTCGAGGTCCACGGTTCCGCCCGCGGCGCGCACGACGTCGCCCGCGCCCATGTGCACCGCGCCGCCCGATCGGATGCGCACCACGATGCCGTTCGAGACGAGCACCCGCTGCGCGCGGATCGCGGCGGTGACGGCCGCGGGCGTCACCTGGTCGGGGCGGTCTTCGCCGACCATCACCAGGTTGTGCGGCCACCCGGAGCCGTTGTTACGCCCGTGCGTGTCGCTGTTGCCGAGCGCGCAGACGCGCTCGCCGCGCGAGATGAACGAGAAGAAGTCGCGCAGCGTGGGGATCGCCGAGGCGTCTCTCCGCGTGAGCGCCGAGAGCGTCGCGTCAGACTCGACGGTGAACTGCTCGGGCGTGCCGAAGGACTCGTTGACCTCCATCGCCTCCCAGTTGCGCGCGAGGGCGACGCGGCCCTCGAGGCTCACGGGGTCGAGGTTGATCGACGTGAAGTAGCCCTTGAAGCCGTTGGAGCGCGGGTGCGACACGTGGAGGAGCGGACCGCCCGCCTCGCGTCGCACCTTGTCGAAGAGCTGCTGCGCGTCGAGTCCGGCCCAGTACTGCGCGCCGATGAGCGCGAAGGGATCGGCGGGGTCGACGACGAGCGGGTACGCGTTGAAGTGGCCGAGCCCCACCACGGAGATCTCGTTGCCGCGCATGGCGTTGAACCACGCGCCGAGGTTCTGCGATCGGATGCACGGCGCGAAGTCGGTGACGTTGTCGTGGTCGGTCGTGGCCGCGAACTCGAGGCCCTCGGCGACGTTCTCGAGCACGCGTCCGCAGAGGGCGCGCGGCGAGTCGATGCTGCCCACCGTGTGCTGGTGCAGGTCGACGGAGATCATCCCCGCAGTGTCGACCACGCGTCGCACGTCGGCGCGCAAGGTGGCTTCTCCGCCCGCGGTCACGGTCACGTCGGCGGTGGCGACGTCGTACTCGTCGCCGCGTGAGACGGTCGCGCGGTAGCGGCCGGGCTTCACCGTGAAGCGCTCCTGCCCCGTGAGGCTGAAGATCGCGCGGTGCAGGCCGAAGGACTCGCGCTCGCCTTCGAGCTCTCCCATCGCGCCGTCGGGGGCCTCGACGTCGACGCCGCGGAGGCTGACCTTCACGGGCGCGCGCACGCGGGCGCCCATCGCGTCGAGCACGCCGAGGTCGAGCGCGATCGTGCCCGAGGTGCCCGTGGCGGGGTTCGCCGTGGCGGTTCCGTCGGCGGTCACGGTGACCATCACGGGCGCGGCGCGCGTTCGCCCCTCGTCGACGGCCGTGATCGCGTAGGTGCCCGGCGGGAGCGCCATGCGATACGAGCCGTCCATCTGCGCGCGGGCGATGGAGCGCGCGTTGGCGCCGACGGCGTAGGCGTCGCGGTAGGCGTAGACGAGGGCGTTCGAAGTGGTGCGTCCGGTGACGACGCCGAAGGGCTCGTGGCGCGCGCGGAGGATGGGCTCGACGGCGGAGGCCACGTCGCCGTCGCCGACGGAGAGGTAGCGGGTGAAGCGCGCGGGCGCTCCCTTCGCGGCGTTGACGGCGTTGTAGAGGCCCACCGTGCCCGACGCGTCGACGACGGGGACGCTCATGGGTCCCTCGGAGGGCGCGATGGCGTAGGAGACGTGGCGGTCTCCCTCGCCGGGGTCGCTCACGGCGGCGAGCCAGGTGAGCGGCATCGAGGCGCGCGCGATGTTGCCGAAGCCCGTCTCGCCGTTGAAGAGCGAGAGCGCCGAGCCGAAGCCGAGGAAGTCTCCCGCGGCCGAGTTGCTGATCGACCAGCCGTCGAGCGACTGCGCCTCGGTGATGATCTCGAGCACGTCGCTGTCGGGGCGGAGCACGTAGTGGGTGACCATCCGCACGCCCTGCTCGCGCGAGAGGTTGTCGAGGATCCCGAGGATGCGGCTCGGCGCGTCGACGCCCACCACGCGGATCGCCGCGGGGCGTCCGTTCGACCCGTCGCACGCGACGCTCACCTCGTCGACCGTCGACACGCGGAACGCGAACGCGGGGAAGGTCTCGCGGAACACGTCTTGACCCGCTGTGCCGCGGGGCCTCGCGCGGTCGGCGTCGATCACGTTGCCGCCGTAGAGGCTGTACCCGATGGCGCGTGATGATCCCGTCGCGCCGACGCGGCCCTGCACCACGAAGCGCACGCGGCTGTTGTAGATCTTGAGGTGACCGACGCGGCCCGCGGCGCCCTCTCCGCCGATGAGCTCGGCCTCGTTGCGGATGGTCCCCGCGCGCGCCTCCGCGGCGTCGAGCGGGTCATCAAGCGCGGGCTGCTCGGTGCGGGCGCTCGGGCACGCGTAGGGGTCGACGTACGGAGGCAGCGTGGGGCGTTCGTCGAGGGTGTCGCGAGGCGCGTCGAGGCCCGAGTCCGCGGGCGCGCCCGTCGATGTGTCTGTGCAACCGATGGGCGAGAGCGCGAGCGTGATGACCGCGGAGGCACTGATAAGTCGCATGGCGGGGCGCCGATGGTGCCAGATTCACGCGGTCTGCGGGGTGGACACGAAAACGTCGGGATACTACGGTCCGGCTCACTTTCTCCCTATGAGCACCGAACCCGAGATCGATCCGCATGACGACGCGCCCGCCGGCGTCGAGACCCCTGTCCGCTCCGCGCGCAAGCGCGAGAAGAAGCCCTCCTATGGCCGCTGGGCGGCGCTCGGCCTGCTCGTGGTCGCCATCGCGCTCATCGGCTCGACGCTCCGCGGCACGGCCGTGCAGTACTCGAAGTACGTCGACGAGGTGATGGCCCCGGGCGAGGCGCGCCACTGGGTCGGTCGCACGCTCCGCGTCGAGGGGCTCGTCGCGCCGGGCTCCATCGAGAGCCGACCGGGCACGAGCGAGTACCGCTTCCGCGTGGCGCGCAACCGCGCCGAGATGCCCGTGCACTACCGCGGGATCGTGCCCGACACGTTCCGCGACTGCGCGGGCGTGACCGTGCGCGGAGAGCTCACCGAGAGCGGCACGTTCAACGCCGACGAGATCATCGCCAAGTGCCCGAGCCGCTACGAGGCCGCCACGGTGGTCAACGGCCAGTGCGTCGTCGGCATGACGCCCGAGCGCGGAGCCAACGGCCAGCTCATCCCCCAGGGCAGCGCCCCTCCGCGCTGATCCTCGCGCTCGCGATTCTCATCACAGCTTCTGCGTGGTTCAGCGCTTCGTCCGCTGCGGCGGAATGGGGTGCAGCCTGTTGAGCGCCTCGTGGTTTCGGAACCCGACGGCCTCGCGGTGCACCTCGAGCTCCCAGCGTCGCTTGAGGCATCGCTCGCGCTGCTCGTCGAAGCGCGCCTCGAGCTCCGCGAGCGCCGCGGGGGCGGGCGAGGGCGTGAGGGCCTTGATGCGATGCGCGATCACGTCGAGCTCGAGGAGCGCGCGCTCGAGCCTCTCCTCGGAGTGCCCGAGGGCCTGGGCCATCTCCGAGACGATCTCGCGCTGGATGTCGGTCACCACCTGCGACGGGTCGACGCGCGCGCGGAGGCGGTCGATGTAGGGGCTCTCGACGCCCTCCTTCACGAGGGCGGTGAGACGGTTCTTGAGTTCCTTGTCTTGCATCTCGGAATGCGATCGTGGGGTCGGCGCGTCGTCGAGGCAACGGGGTCTCTCGCCCAAGAACGCGTCGCGCGGTCGAGTACCAACAGGCGCCACGGAGGTTCACGATGACGCTCTCTCGCAGCGCGCTCGGCGCGTTCACGCTCGCCTCGATCTTCGCCGCGGTCCCTGCGTTCGCGCAGACGGCGCCGACCTGTCAGCCCCACGAGGCGCAGGTCTTCGCGCCCGGTTGCGACGGCCCCGCGCGTCTGGTGTGTGACGGAGGCGCGTCGCTCCCCGCGGGCTCCGAGTGGTGTGGCTGCGACGGTCGCACGGCGCAGTCGTGGAGCATGGCGCCGCCGTCGGGCGTTCGGTATCGCTTCCGCGGCGCGTGCGAGGTGACGGCGCGCTTCGAGTTCACCGACGAGCGTCGCGCGAGCGGCGGTCGAACGGGCCGCGTGGTGGTGATGGTCACGGTGGGCTCGGAGATGAGCGAGGTCACGCGTGTCGCAGGTCCGTGCCGCGCGCAGAGGCTCCAGGGCGCGGAGCTCGCGCGGGCGACGTGCGGCTCGACGACGCTGGTGATGTCGCGCGAGGGCGACGATGTGGTGGTGCGTGACGGCGCGCGGGAGCTGTCGCGGAATCGCCGTCCAACGGGGCAGCGCGTGGTGGGCGCGCGGTAGAGGGTGCTCAGGAGGGGCACGCGAAGTTGCTGCCTCGGAGCCCGGGGTGGTAGCCCACGCCAAGCATGAGCGCGAACCGCACGGCGTGGCACCCACCGTTCACGGGTCTGCTTCAGGAGCGCGGGCCGCGGTGGACGAAGGTCACGGGCGAGGTGCAGCTCACGGCGGAGCCGATGCGCGCCGACGACATGATCGAGCTGCGCGCGGGGACAACGCGAGACCCTCGCGACAGAGGGCACGTGCTCCGCGGCATGTGGCGCTTCGTCGTCGTCGTCGCGCTGTTGGAGTTCAAGAGCATCTCGCGTCCCTTTCGTCGCGGCGATCTGGCGCGTCTGCTCGCCTACGGCCTGCTCTGGTACATCTCGCACCAGCGAGAAGACGCCGTCGAGCACGCTCCCGGGCGGCGCGCGGCGAAGGCCGATGACCTCTCGTTGGTCCTCGTCGTGCCCGCGCTCACACCCACGCTGACGAGTGAGCTCCGCGACCTGCGGCTCACGTTGCGGCGCTCGAAGCGCGGCTATCACCGCGCGGTCGGGGCCTGGTGCACGCTCGTTGTCATCGAGCTCCGCGTCGCCGGACGGCACGAGCACGACGACCTCATGCTCTGGTTCGCGGGAGTTGGCGCGCGTCGCTCACTGGAAACGGATCACTGGATCGGGCAGCATACGAACCGAGGCGACCCGATGAGTGCGACCCCTGATCTCGAAGGCTATGATGAGTGGCTGGCGAAGTTCCTGCCGACGCTCTCGCCCGAGCAACGGCTCGCGGGCCTCGAGCCCGAGCAGATTCGCAAGGCTCTCTCGCCTGAGCATGTCGTGCTCGCGCTCTCTGACGAGGCGCTGCGCGCGCTCGCTTCGAGCTTCATCGAGACGCTCCCGAACGACGTGCAGAAGTCCATCAGGGCCCGTGTGGGTGGTCCTGCGCCGAAGAGCAGGCGTCGCACCAGGAGCTGAACTCCACGCTGCAAACCGTGGCGCGTGCGCGCCACGGGGCCGACGCGACACGCTCCAGAACGCGTCGAGTTGCTCCCCGAAAGCCTCCTTGGAGCACCTCGGCCAGTCGGAGCGCCCTCCGCGGGTCGTCGGAGAGCGCCTCGGCCAGTCGGAGCGCCCTCCGCAGGTCGTCGGAGAGCGCCGCGGCCAGTCGGAGCGCCCTCCGCAGGTCGTCGGAGAGCACCTCGGCCAGTCGGAGCGCCTTCCGCAGGCCGTCGGAGCGCGCCTCGGTTCGTTCTGGGGCGTGTCGTGTCGGCCGTCGGGGCGCTCACGCGCCCCCGGCTTGTGTTGGCGTCGTGTTGGCCATCGGGGCGCTCACGCGCCCCACGCTTGTTCAGCTCGCGCGGCTGTCTTTGGGGCTCTCGCCGGGGGCGTCGGTGACGGGGGGGTTCGTCGCCGCGGGCTCGTCGAGGTCGCGCGGCACCGCGGGCAGCTCGTGCTCTCCGCGGACGGGGGTGCGTGACGCGTCGACGAAGCGACCCATCGCGTTCACCGACAGCGCGAAGTCTCCGTTGCGGAAGCGCGCGCGGCCGATGAGGTACTGCACCTCGGGGTGCTGCTCCGACCACGCGGGCTCGTCGTGAACGAGCGCCTCCAGCGTTTCGGCGGCCTCGGCGAAGCGGGGATCGGCGTTCTCCGCCAGCGACGCGCGGTAGAGGAGGAAGCCGTACATCAACCGCATCCCGGGCCCCGACTGCTCGCGCACGTTCGCGGGGAGCGACGTCAGCGTCTCGAGCGCCGTGTTGTATGACCCGTTGTCGATCGCCGTGCGCGCGCGATCAAAGGTCTCGGACAGAAGACGCGCGCCCTCGACGCTCATCGACGCGCTCGCCACCGGAGGCTCCAGGCGGATCGTGGGCTCGCGCGGCGTGGTGATGGAGTTCCAGATGCTCGCGGCGCGGATCATCTCGGGCGTGCGGATCTCTGCGTTGCCAGGGCCGCGGATCGAGGCCGCCGCGTCGAGCACCTCGCCCGCGCGAGAGGGCCTGCCCGCCGCGAGGAGCGACACGCCCAACCGCGCCATCAGGCGCATGCGCTCGGTGGGGTCCGTGGGGATCGCCACCTGCTGCTCGACGCGTCCGTAGCGCCAGTCGTCGGAGTACATCGTCTCGACGTAGCCCGAGAACGCGTCGAAGCCGATGAGGTCGCGCGGCGCGGCGAACTCGATGAGCGCGTTGTCGTCGGTGTTGATCGGCGCGTCGCGGCGACGACACGTCGGGGCCGAGCACTCGCCGAGGCCCGTGGCGCGGAGGTTCGAACGCCACTCTCCCCGCTCCAGGCGCTCTTCGATCACGGCGAAGCGGTTCACCTCGTCGCGCGAGGCGAAGAGCATGCGGGCGAGGAGGTCGGTGCTCCCGTTGGCGTGCGCGGGCTCGACGGCGGCGCGGATGGTCGGGTCGCCGAGGCGGCGGTCGATCTCCGCGGGGTTGAGGGCGATGGGGTTGAAGCTCCCGAGCATGATCGTGTCAGAGCTGTACGCGTCGGCGGCGAAGACGCGCACGTGCGGAAAGACCGACGCGAAGGTGCGGTAGATCGTCTTGATGTTGTCGGGCGACATCTCGTAGAGCTGCACCCACTGGACGAAGATCCCGTCGGGGGTGAGCGCCTGCGTCGCCGCGCGGAAGTGGTCCGCGGTGAAGAGGTTCGAGACGCCGGTGATCCACGGGTTCGAGGGCTCCGAGATCACGACGTGGTAGCGGCGGTCGGTGGCGGCCAGGAAGTTCCTGCCGTCGTTGTTGAGCAGCGTGAGGCGGTCGGCCGTGACGAAGGGGAACTCCCTGCGCGGCGTGAACGTGAGGTGGTTCACGTCGGCGAAGTAGCGCGCGGCGTCGGGGATCCAGCGCTCGAGCTCGATCACGTCGACCCTGCGCACGGGGAACTGGAGCGTCGTCCCGATGGTGACGCCGGAGCCGAAGCCCACCACGGCCACGTCGAGCTCGCGCGCGGGCCGCGGGTGGAGGAGCAACGGATAGCCCGCCACGAGCACCTGCGTGGGCATGTCGTCGCCGTTCGAAGCGTCGACCTTGCCGTTGTTCTTCAGCGCGAAGTGAACCTTCTCGCCGCCGAGGGCCCAGCGCTCGACGGTCACCGTCGTCGTCACGCCATCTCGGTAGTAGATGGGATTGTCACCCGAGATGCTGCGCGACCGATCGCTCGGCGCGTCTTCGATGCAGTGACCGTCACGGCGGCGAACCATGCCGTCGGCGAGCGAGAGGCGGAACACGCCGGTGGTCATCTCGGCCTGGTCCCACGCGCGGGGAAAGAGCTTGAGCGCGCCCTGTGAGCGGGCGATGCGTCCGTCGCGTCCGAGGGCGGCGCCTGTTCCCGTCACCGCGAGCAGCACCGCGGCCATGGGGACGAGCACGTACTTCACGGGCTCCTCGCCGGGCGACGCGAGAAAGAGCATCAGCGCGAGCGCGAGGTTCACCGAGACGGCCACGTACATCGCCGTCTCCATGCCCACCGCGGGCATGATGATGAAGCCCATGAGGAACGACCCCGCGATCGACCCCAGGGTGTTCACCGAGTACACGGCGCCCGTGTCGCTGCCGATCTTCGAGAGACCGCGCGAGTAGGCCCGCACGCCGAGCGGAAACGCTGCGCCCATTCCCACGGCGGCGGGGAGCGCGCAGGCGAGCGCCACCACGAACGAGAGCGCCTGGATGGTCCCCACGTGCTGCGAGAAGTGAATGGCCTCGTGGGGGTCGCAGTTCGTCGTCGCGCTCATCGCGAGGTACACGAACATTCGCGGGATGCGGTCTTGAAAGAAGTACGTGACGATCGCGCCCGCCGCGATGAGGAGCTGCGTCACGCCGAGCGCGAGCACGGGCCTCCGCCACGTCGCCGCGATCGAGGTCCCGAGCAGCACGATCACCGTGGTCACGGCCCACACGAGCCGCGAGAGGTTCGTCTGATAGATCACGTACTGGAGCAGCGCGAGGCCCTCGATGGAGCCCGCGACGGCCACCGTGGCGAGGGGCGTGGGGCGCGCTTTGAGAATCGCCGACGCGAGCGCGCTGCCTCCGCCGATGCCCACGAGAAAGCCGATGAGGATGATCGAGAACGAGTAGACCGACGAGCCGATCACCATGTCGAGCGCGCGCGTGAGGATCACCTCGTAGGCGAGCGCTGCGAAGCCCGAGCCCGCGGCGGCCATGAGCGTCGCCGTACGCACCGCGCGCGAGCCGTTGTCTTCGAGGATGTCCTCGCGCTCGTCTTCTGCTGCGGGTTCATCGGCGGCGGGCTCCTTCACGGGGAGCGCCTCGGGCGTGCGCGACGGGAGGAGGTCTCTCCACGTGGCGGGCCACTCGCCGTTGAGGAGGGGCTTGCGGAACAGCACGATCAGCGCGGCGAGCGTGAGGTTGGTGCAGCCCGCGATGGCGTTGGTCCACGCGAGTCCGACGCCGGGGAGGAGGAAGAACCCCGCGAGGAAGGTGCCCGCCACGGCGCCGAAGGTGTTGACCGCGTAGAGGGCGCCGACGCGCTGACCGAGGCGTCCGCCCTGTCGCACGAAGTGTCGCGCGAGGAGGGGCAGCGTCGCGCCCATGAGCGTCGTCGGAGGCAGTAGCACCAGGGCCACGACGATGAAGCGCAGGAGCGTGAAGACGTCGAAGCGGTTGCCGCCGTGGTTGGTGATCCAGTGCGAGACGGGCGGATACACGCCGCGCACGACGACGGGGATGAGCAGCGAGAAGACCCCGACGCCGGCCTCCATCGCGGCGTACGTGAGGATGGGGAACTTCAGCCTGTCGGCGAAGCGCCCGAAGAGGAACGAGCCGAGCGCGAGCCCTCCCATGAAGGCGCTGAGCACGGTGCTGATGGCGGGCGTCGAGGCGCCGAACACCAGCGTGAGCATGCGCGTCCAGATGACCTCGAACACGAGGCCCGATGCGCCCGACAGAAAGAAGCAGAGGAAGGGCACGAGCAGCGCCTGGAGCGGCGACGCGTTGCCCTCTGACGCGGAGGAGGCGGAGGTCTTCGTCACGGGGCGCGGACTCTACAGACCGCAGCGGCGTTCTGTGAAGCGCGCGCGGAGGCCATTTCGCACGGCCTCAAGGCCCTCGCGTCGCGGCCTCCCACGCGGGCGTCGCGTCGATCTGGAGCTTTTCGAAGCGGGGCTTCCAGTCACGCGACCACGTCCGCTCGACGACGGCGCCGTAGCGCGCGGGCGCCATGAGTCCCCAGGCGCGGTCGACCTCGCCGATGGACTCCATGCGCTCGGCGTAGGCGGGCGCGTAGCACCGTCGGATGCGCGTGAACCATGTGCCGAGCTCTCGCGCGATGAGCGCTCGAAGCGCGGGTCCGTGGGGTGTTTCGAGCATCCATTCGAGGAGGGTCCACCCGAACGCGCGGTGCCTCACCTCGTCGCGCAGGATGCGGTCGAGCGACCGTCGCGCCACGGGCACGGTGCAGCCCTCGCGGAGGTTCTTGAAGAGCGGAACGGCCACGGTCTCACCGAGGCAGAACGCATCGACGGCGACGCGTGTGATCTCCGCTTCGAGGCTCTCTCCGTGGTGCCTCGGGAGCGTGAGCGTCTCTCGCGCGATGGTGGGACCGCCCGCTCCGCCCGCGGCGACGAAGGTCTCCATGCTGAGCTCCGCGTGGACGATCTCGTCTTCGACGATGCGCAGCCCGTCGCGGATGAGGTCGGGCGAGACGCCCGCCTGCATGAGCCAGAGCGTGAGCTCCTGCGTGAGCGTGGCCGATCGGTACTCGGCCTCGACGCGGAGGAGCCACTGCTTCCGTACGTCGTCGTTCGCGTCGGGTGTTCTGCGTGTGCGCGCGGTCATCGCGCGGAGTCTACCCGAGGCGCGCGACGGTCGTACGCGCAGCGAAACCCGAGGTTCGAGAACGCGGACTCCGGGTCGTTGTGGCCGCGATACCAGAGCCCGAAGCCGTCGCATGTGCCCTGCCCGCACCACCACGATCCGCCGCGCACGACGCGTTGAACGCGGGCGCCTGCGTCGGGCGTGTGGGCCTCGTGACCGAGGGCGGTGTCGGCGTAGGTCTCGCGGCGGTAGAGGTCCGCGGTCCACTGCCAGACGTTGCCCGCGGGGTCGTAGAAGCCCCACGCGTTGGGCGCGAAGGCCCTCACGGGAGACACGTACACCCAGCCGTCGAGGCGGTCGTTGTGGGCGTGCGAGCGGCCCTGCCAGTAGTTGATCCGCGGATGTCCGCGCGCGTCGAGCGGAGAGTCTCCCCAGGGGAAGCGCGTGCCGTAGCTCCCCGCGCGCATGGCGTACTCCCACTCGGCCTCGGTGGGGAGGCGGCCGTGTCGCCACGCGCAGCAGGCCGCGGCGTCGTTCCAGGTGACCATCACGGCGGGCGCGTCGTCGCGGAGAAAGCTCCGCGTGTCGTCGTTGTCGACGCCCGTGGGAACGCGCCACGACCCGTGCGGGAGGTGCTGCCACGCCCAGTCGTCGAAGCCCTCGTACGAGACCGCTCCGTAGCCCGCGCGCTCGGCGTCGGTGACGTATCCTGTCGCGCTCGCGAAGCGCGCGAAGGCGGCGCGCGTGACCAGCGTCGCGTCCATGCAGAAGGCGCTTACGGCGACGCGGTGCGGCGGTCGTTCATCGGGGCGTGTGGTGCGTGCGCGTCCGCGCGTGAGCACGCCCGCGGGGACGCAGCGGGTGTCGTCTTGCGCGAGGGCCGTCGCGGGCGCGAGGCACACGATCGCGACGAGGAGCCTCATTGCGCTTCGGGCGGAGCGCCGTAGTTGGGGCCGATCATGACGCAGATCGACTGCTGGTCGGGGGCGCAGCCCGGCGTGCGACGGAAGCACGCGCGGTAGCAGTCGCCCATGTTCTCGTGGCCCTCGCAGCGGCTCGCGCAGGTCTGGCACGCGGCGCGGCACGGGCCGTTGCGAAAGCGCCGCTGCTGCGCCTCCTCGCACGCGGCCTGACGCGGGCCGCACACGGCGGTGAGGCAGCGGTCCTTCGCGGCGAGGGCGTCTTCGAGGCAGCGCGCTTCGGTCTGCGCGCAGGCGAGTCGGCACGCGTCGTCGTGGCACGCGGCGAGGCACGTCACGGCGGTCGTTCGGCATCCGCGATCGCCCGTGAGGCAGGTGCGTTCGCAGGTGTCGCGGCAGCGCTGACCGATGCCCTCGTGGCAGGGGTTGGGCTCGCACGACTGGGGGCGGATTCCACCCTGACAGCTGTGCGAGTCTTCTTCGCCGTCGCCCGCGGGAAAGGCCCACTGCGGGGAGTGCGTGAGCTCACGCGTGACGACGTCGTCGGTGTACGCGACGGCCGAGGAGAGCGTCGCGGGCCCTGCGTCTCGCGGTGCTTCGCTCTGCGTCACGTCGGGCGCGGCGTCGCGCGGAGAGGACGCATCGCGCGCGGAGGACTCGAACGGAGGCACGTCGACGAGCAGCGGCGGGAGCGGCGGTCGCGGGCTCTGGGGCGGCGTGCTGCGGCAGGCGACGAGGAGCGGGAGGAGCATCGAGGCGGCGCGCTTCATGGCGCCGGTGACGCTATCGCCGGGTGCGGTCGCGTGTCGACGTGGAGTGCTGACACTCCGACGGAGGCGCGGATACACTCGGCGCATGGCCGACCCTGCGATCAAGCTCCCGCACGCGCCCACGCTCGCGGACATCGACGCGCTCCCTGCCCACATGAAGGGAGAGATCATCGACGGGGTCTTCTACGCGATGACCCGGCCGCGGGGCTTTCATCAGAGCGTGGCGGGGTTGATACACCTCGACGTGGCGAGCGCGTACCAGCGCGGTCGCGGAGGTCCCGGAGGGTGGTGGATCCTGCCGGAGCCGGGGATCGAGTTCCCAAACTCGCCCGAGGTCTCGCCCGATCTTGCGGGGTGGAAGCGCGAGCGGCTCTCCACGATCCCCAAGAAGGACACGATCCGTGTCGTGCCCGACTGGATCTGTGAGGTGCTCTCGACCTCGACGCGTCGCCACGACCTTCGAACCAAACGCCCCTTCTACGCGCGCATGGGCGTGACGCACCTCTGGGTGGTCGATCCCGACGCGTACGTCATCACGTCGAGCGTGCTCGAGAACGGTCGCTGGTCTGAGTTCGGCGTGTGGAGCGACGAGGCCGACGCGCGCATTCCCCCGTTCGACGCCGTCGAGATCAACGTCGCCGAGTGGTGGGTCGGCGCGCCTGAAGAAGAGCCCTGACGCGTTTGTGATTCACTCCCGCTGGCGCATGGCGCGGTAGCCGTCTGCGTCGACGCGCAGCCCCCAGGTCTCGTACGGCGCGCCCTTTCGCGTGACGAGGATCGCCGCGAGGTCGTCGTGGGCGAGCACCGTCGGCGGCGCTTCGAGGTCGACGCCGTCGTGCGCCGCGTCGTCGAAGATCACCGTCTCGCGCGCGTCGGCGATGGTCACGAGGGGGCCGTAGCGGTAGCGCAGTCCGCCGAGGTCGTCGCCCGTGTAGACCAGCAGCACGCGCTCTCCCATCGCGACGACGCGCGGCGGGGCGTCGAGCATCGGCGCGGTCGCCTCGGCGTGCGTGCAGCGCGCCTCGGTGCAGGTCGTGACGTGCGCCTTCGGAAAGGGCAGCGGCGAGTACCACGCGAGGCGCAGCGTTCCGCCGTGACACGAGAGCGTCCCGTGGCCCGCGTCGATGGTGCGCGCTGACACGAAGCTCCCGTTGCGGAACCACAGCACCACGCCGTGCGCGTCGTCGCCCCACGCCACCACCGCGCGCGCGTCGTCGAGCGCGCAGCCTCGAACGGTCAGCCCCGCGGTGTTCACACGCAACGTCGCGCGCTGCGAGGGCGCAGACACCCAACGTCGCGGAGCTTCGGATGACACCGCGCCTGCGATGATCGGCTCGTCGAAGAGCGCGACGCCTCCGTCGGGCGTCGTGGGTGGAGGCGGCGCCGTGAGGGCTGCGACGAAGACCTCGCCCATCATCCGAGGCCCTGCGGCGAAGGGAGCCGCGAAGGGACCGAGCGGGAGCGAGAGCGATCCGTCGCGGACTTCGAAGCGCGTCGCGTCGGGTGCGGTCACGGTGAGCCACTGGTCGCGTGACGCGCGCCACGCGTCGGACGCGCGCGCTTCGATCGCGGCGCCGCCGGGCGTGGCCGGGTGCAGGAGCGCGCCGATTCCGTGCGCGTCGAGGTCCGCGAGGTAGCCGGGCATCGCGGGGTAGCGCGCGCTCGTGAGGCGCACGCTCGCGCGGTGATCGAGCTCGGCGACGCGCGCGCAGTCGGGCCACTCCAGCGTGCGGTCGAAGTCGCAGAGCCTCCGCTCGGTGCGTCCCACGAGCACGCGCAGCGCGCCCGCGTCGAAGGGCTCGTCGGAGGCGAGCGCGGCGGAGCCCGCGCCGCGAAAGAGCGGTCGCACGCGCGCGGGGTCGAGCACGCGCATGGGCTCGGGCGGAAGGGCGACGGTGGAGGTGCGCCCGCGCGGGAGGTTGGCGCGCGACGCCGCGGCGAAGAGCTCGTCGAGGTAGCGGCGGGGGTCGTCGCGTCCGGTGCGGAGCGATCCGCGGCCGAGCTCCGTCGCGGCGAGCGAGGCGTACTGGTTGAGGATCCTGTGCGAGGGGTCGTCGGAGCGCGATTCGAAGAGCGCGCGGGTCATGATCCGCGCGGGCGGAGCGCAGCGCCAGGGCCACTCTCTCGCGCGCTCGTCGCGGGTCATTCCGCGCACCGAGGCGGGCACGCGGAGCTCGGCGCGGCGGGCGTTGCGGGCGATCTCTCCGACGCGCTGGTGGTCGCCCGCGAGGCAGCGAGAGAGGTCGCTCCACGCGTCGGCGGCGCGCTTGAGCTCGCGGGTCTTTCGCTCGCCGTCGAAGTGATCGTTGGCGACCCACGCGCCCGCCGAGGCCACGACGAGCGCGACGCCGACGATCACCGCGTTGCGGGGGCCGTTGTTGGGCGGAGCTTCGAGGCTGTCGTTGTCGTCGTCGACCATCGTGCGACGCGAGGGAGAGGTGTTGAGCGGGCGGTCAGTTGAAGACGCGAGAGCGCGCGAGGGGATCGATGCGGTACTCGATGAGGCCCGACGACTGCGTGTCGACCACGAAGAGCCGGTTCTCCCTCGGGAGGAAGCGCGCGGACACGGGGAAGGAGCCCGCCTCGAGGCGCAGGGGCTCCCACGCGCCGCCGATCGAGAACGTGAACTGCGAGTCGCGCGAGGTCTCACCCACCGGCGAGGGGAACACCTGGAAGCAGAAGTAGGGATTCGCGAACACGGGCGTCGCTTCGAGCGAGACCGTGCCCTGGAGCGACCCCATGCACGCGCGGCCCGCGAGGCAGCGGCGGCCCATGCGGCTCGCCACCGGGACGCGCGACGTGAGGCACGCGGTCGAGAGCGCCTCGACGGCCGACTGCTTCGCCTCGTCGATGACGCAGCGACCCGTGGAGTCCGCGCGCACCGCGCCGAGGTAGCCGTTGCGCGTGCCCGTGACGAGCCACTGGTTGCGCGTGCGAACCTGCGCGTGCGCCGCGAGGGGGAAGCAGCGCTGCACCTCCTCGACGGTCACGCCGCTCGGCACGTCGAGCACGAGGCGATCCTGCCAGGCCTCAACAATAGTAAAGTCGCGGTTGACGGGCGACGCCGCCGTGCCGAAGCGCTGCGTACACGCGGAGACGTAGGCCGCGAGCGGCGTCGGGTCGCCGACGAGCGTGACCTCGTCGTGCATCACGTCGAAGGGATCGGTGGCGCTCGGGAGCGGTCCCTCGGCGAGCGCGCCGCGGGTGCAGAAGTTCGCCGCGGGCGAGTCGAGCACGAGGCGCCCGCCCGTCCCCGCGGAGAAGCCCACGCCGTAGAGGTCGAGGCCCGGGATGACGCCCTCGTAGGTGAGCGTCCACACCTCGTTGCGCAGCGCGTAGGGGTCCGCGGGCAGCGCGCTCGCGTCGACCGACGCGTCGAGGTCTCCGACGCTCGCGTCCGACGGTCCGCACGAGGGCTCGACGGGCCCGTCGGCCGCGCCGCCGTCGGTCACGCCGCCGTCGGGCACGCCGCCGTCGGGCACGAAGCTCGTCGGCACGGGCGGTCTCGGTGCGAGCTCGACGCCGTAGTTCGTGACGCCCGCGTCGCCGCCGACGAGGCACGACGTGCTGTCGTTGGCCGAGCGAGGTCGCACGCACCCGAGGGCGGGCGTCGTCGGGGCCTCTGCGACCTGGATGCGCTGCGTCCCTCGCACGATGGTCGAGAAGATGGGCGACGACACGACGAGGCCCGCGGCGGTGAGCGCGATGGAGGCGCGCGGCGCGTGGCGCACGAAGCGATAGCCGTTGGTGCCGTCGACGACGTTGAGCGACTGCGCGCGCGCGGGGGCGTCGTAGTCGTCGATGTCGATCACGGTGATGCGACCGTCGCGGAGGACGGCGCCCATGAACACCCCGTGGAGGTACGCCGGTCCGACGGCCGCCGCGCCCGCGCAGCCGTTGAGCGTGGCGCACGCGGCCTCGGGCGCGATGAGCTGGCCCTGTGCGTTCAGGCCCTTGTAGTCCCTCGTGTTGATGGGCACGAGGGCGACGACGGGCGTCGAGATGGCGACCTGATCGACGGTGAGCGACGGGTCGAGCGTCCTGCGCTGGGGATTGGGCGCGGGGAGGAGGTTGGGCCTCACCCTCGCGTCGCGCGAGAGGTCGTACACGAGGAGCGCGCCCGTGGTCGCGTGGGCGGCGTAGAGGTAGCGCGCGCTGGCGTAGTGGTCGGGGTCGGTGGCCTCCGCGGAGCACGTGAGCCGACGGGCCCAGCCCGAGATGGCGAGCGCGCGCGTGGGCGCTCCGACGTCGACGCGGGCGACCTCGCGGAGGGGCGTCTCCGCGAGCACGTGGACATAGTTCGACTGGTCGTCGGAGACGTAGACCCGGTGCGTGTCCTTGTCGACGGAGAGGGCGAGCGGGTGCGCGGGGGAGGCGCTCCCGCCGTCGAGTCCGGCGTCGCCACCGCTCGGGGCGGTGATGGGGGTGAAGCCCAGGTCCGCGGGGTGGAGCGGGTCGGTGACGTCGAAGACGGCCACGGCGGAGCGGTCGGGCACCGTCGCGTAGAGGAGCGTTCGGCCGCCCACGGTGTCGATCGCGAGGTCGCGCGGGGCGCCGTTCATCGCGATGGGCGTCGTGGCGCGCACGACCTCGCGGCCGGGGCTCACGCGGCGGGGGTTGAAGAGCACCGTCGCGGCGTCGACGCGCTCGATGGCGCGCGCGCCCGCGCTGGCGATCCAGACGGAGCTCGGAGCGCCGCCGGCGCGCGGGTCGCTGACGACGGCCGAGGGGAGCGCGCCGATGGGGATGAACGAGTAGCCCGGGAGCTCGGGGCTGTTGTCGATGAGCGACGTGCCCGACGCGGCGGCGAGGTCGACGACGGCGAGCTCACCGCGCTCGCTCTGGGTGACCACGGCGTAGAGGTGGGCGTTGCCCGAGTCCGAGGTGTTGTCGCTGGTGTTGAGCCTGCACGTCTCGAGCGGCAGCGCGGTGACGGTCCCGTTCTCCGAGCGGAGGCAGAGGAAGTCGACGTCGGTGGCGCGGTCGAAGTTGTACGTGGTGTTGACCACCGTGGCGGTCGAGCACGAGAGGGCCAGGGCCGTGAGGCCGAGGAGCGGGCGCTTCATCGATCAGGCTCCGCGACCGGGGCGCCCGAAGGTGAGCACGCGTCGGTTGAACGAGGGGTTGGCCGCGCCGTTGAGCTCGGGGCGCAGGTCGATCACCTCGATGGCCGAGTCGAGGAAGTCGATGACGTAGAGCATCCCGTCGACCTCGTCGTAGGCGAGGTTGTGGGGCCCGCGGAGCGTGGCGATCTGCGCGACCACGCGGTGCTCCGACGGGTCGACGACGTAGATCCAGCGGGTGTCGTACGAGACGGCGTACACGTACGTGTGACCGATCGAGGGGTGCCACACGGCGACGAGGCGCGAGGGCCCCTGCGGGATGGCCGTGGCGTCGACGACCGACGGCGCCGAGGGGTTCGAGATGTCGACGGTGAGCAGGGCCTCGGGGCTGCGGCTGATGACGTAGGCCCTGCGCGACGAGGCGCCCGGCGCGGGGTCGAGCGCGATCGCGCGGTTGTTGGTGCCGGTGTTGAGCCCCGTCACGGGCGCGGCGGCGGCGCGGTAGAGGAAGGCCCTGTTGTCGCCGAGCGACGCGGTGCCCTCGTAGGCTTGCAGCAGCGTGAAGACCGATTCGGCGCGGCTCGTGGCGAGCCACGTGCTGCGGTCGCCCATCGCGGCGCGCGGGAGGAGCACCAGCGAGCTCAGCCCCGCGGAGATTCCGCCGAGGGTGCTCACGAGGGCGGGCCCGGGCGACTGCGTGGTGGCCGACTCTGCGATGGGGTCTCGCAGGAGCGAGGCGTGCGCCGCGTCGACGGAGAAGCTCTGGTGGGTCATCACGATCCAGCCGCGGTCGGGGTCGACCGAGAGCTGCGACGACTCCTGCGGGAGCACGAGGCCGCTGGGGCTCTGCGCGGGGTCGTTGCCCGCGTAGTGCGTGGCCGAGCAGTAGCCCCGGTCGTCGGCGGGTCCGCAGTCGAGCGTGCCGTCGGGCAGCACGTCGAACCACGCGAGCGAGTTGCCCCCGCGCACGATCACGTAGAGCCGCTGCGCGCCGTTGCGAAAGGTCGCGAGCGAGGCCTCGACGGCGTAGGGGTTGAGCTTGCGCGTGCGGTCGCTGAGGATGAGCGGCGCGTCGGGGCAGAGCCACGCGTCGCGCGCTTCGAAATCCCGTGTGCAGCGCACGGTGACGGGGGCGGCGCCGTCGCGCACCTGGAGGCTCGCGGTCGCCTTGTCGCTGCACGCGCTCGGGGTCGCGCGGCACGCGTCGTTGACGGCGGCGAGCTGGGTGCGGAGCTGGCGGACCGGCGAGAGCGCGACCTGCGCGACGGTGCTGCCGTTGTAGGCGAGGTCGAAGTCGGAGTTGGTGACGTAGAGGTAGTCGGCCCTCGCGCCCGCGGTCGGGCGATGAAGCGCGAGCGCGGTAGGGAAGAAGAAGCGATCCGTCGGGGGGTCGGTGCCGTTGTTCTCGGGGCAGGCCCCGAGCGAGGCAGCGAGCGCGGCGGTGATTGCGAGGCGTGTGAGCGGTCTGCGCATGAAAGCGCGCGGAGGCTAGTCGCTACATGACCGCCAACGCAAGGACACCCACGGCGAGACGACCGATCACTGGTTCCAGGGGTCTTGGAGGTCGCCGGTGCGACGCGTCGGTCCCGGGCCGGTGCGGGGCGGGTGCGCGTTGGTCTGCGGCGGGCGATCGCGGTGCGGGCGCACCCTGCCGTGGCGGTCCCGCGGCTCGGGCGCGGCGGTGGCGGGGAGCGTGACCGAGACGGGCGACTGCGTCGCGGGGGTGACGATCACCACCTGGTCTTGAAAGCCCTCGGCGCTGACCGTGTAGGTCTCTTCTCCGACCGCGGGACGCGCGACCGTGTGGGGCGCCGTGCCGACCTGCACGCCGCCGCGGAACACCCTCGCGCCGGGGACGTTCGACTGGATCACCACGGGCTCGGCCTGCGCCTGGGGTACGCCGTGCGGCACCGCGGGGGCCTGCGCGTCGGCGGCGGGCTGCGGCGCGTTGGTCGCGTCGGGCTGCTGGTTCGTGGCGGCGACGCGCCCGGGCTGGAGCTGCTGCTGCGTGAGCGCGAGGTCCTCACGCGGCGACTGCGCGGGCGGCGACTGGAGCGCGCTCGCGAACGCGATGATCCCGACGGCGATGAAGACCCCGACGCCGATGATGGCGCCCACGATGAGCCCGGTCTTCGAGCGCGGCCGCGGGACCTCGGTGCCCGGCGGGAGCGACGCGTGGGTCACGAGCTCGGGCGGCGCCGCGTTGGGGTCCGCGAAGCGGATCTTGCCCACCTGATCGAAGGGCGACTGCTGTTGCTGCTGCTGCTGCGGAGACGCCATCGCGGGCGGCGCGAGGGAGGTCATCATCGGCGACGGCTGCGACGGCGGCGGCGACGGGAGCGACATCGAGTGCGCGGCGGGCGCGGCTTGAGAGGGCCCCGACGGCGGACCCGAGGCGGGCCCGTGACCCTGCTGTGCGCCGTTTTGAAAGCCGAGCGCGGCGTTGAGCTCCTCGGGGCTCGCGGGCTGGAGGAGCTCGGCCGGGAGCTGGCGGATCACCGTCGCGGCCTCGGAGACGAAGTCCGAGCGGTCGAAGCGGCGCGTGCTCACCTCCTGGTCCTCGAGCGCGAGCGAGGTCTCTCCGCGGCGGCACCGCGCGAGGTCGTCGTGGAGCTCGCCCATCGAGAGGTAGCGGGCCTCGCGGTCCTTCGCGAGGCACTTGAGAATGATCGCTTCGAACGAGCGAGAGAGCTTCTCGCACTCGGGGTAGATGCTCGGCGGCGTGGGCGTGTGATAGAGGTGCGCCGTCAGGATGCCCATGAGGTTGTCGGCGTCGAAGGGGATCTTGCCGACGACCATCTCGTACATCATCACGCCGAGGCCGTAGATGTCGGTCGTGGCGTCGATGTTCTTGTCGCCCGAGGCCTGCTCGGGGGACATGTAGTGCGGCGTGCCGAAGACCGACCCCGTTCGCGTCCTCGCGGCCTTCGAGTTCTGCACCTTGGCGATGCCGAAATCGAGGATCTTCACGAAGTACGGGTCTTCGGGCTTGCGGACGATGTGAAAGTTGTCGGGCTTGATGTCCCTGTGCACGATGCCGATCTCGTGGGCGGCCTTGAGGCCCTCGGCGATCTGCATGGCGATGTGCAGCGCGAAGTCTTCGGGCAGCGGCTGCCGACGGTCGGCGCCGGGCGCCTTGGGCATGCGCGCGAGGAGGTCGCCGAGGGAGCGCCCTTCGAGGTACTCCATCACGAAGAAGCGCGAGCCGTCGGGGAGCGAGCCCCAGTCGAAGATCTCGACGATGTGGGGGTTGCGCACCGAGGCGGCGGCGCGCGCCTCCTGCTCGAAGCGGATCACCAGGTCTTCTTCGGCGCTGTACTCCGCGCGGAGGACCTTCACCGCGTACGGGCGTCGGGTCTCGGTGTCGATGGCGCGGTAGACCACGCCCATGCCGCCGTCGCCGAGCACCTTGTCGACGGCGTAGCGGTTGAGAATGGTGGTGCCCACGAGGCGGTCGCGGTCAGACGCCACGACCACGAGGTCGAGCACCGCGCCGTCTACGTCGCAGACGCGCGCGTTGCTCTCAAGGAACCGCTTGTGGCACTTCGGGCACTCTCGCATCGCAAGTTTCGTCGCTGCGCGATCCCCCGGGAGATCGCGGTTCCTCTTTGGTTACCGCGTTCCAGTAGCCCTGACAAGCTTCACGGGCGCTTCGTCATCAGTAGGGGACCGAGGGGGAGGGTGCAGGGCGCTCCTAGGGGACCGGCGCGCGCATCGCTCGCAGCCTCTGCCGCGCCCGCTCCGCGATGGGCGTCCCCGCGCCGAGCGTCGCGGCCTGACGGAACTCATCGATCGCGCGATCGCGCCGTCTCGCGTCCGCGAGCATGAGCCCGTAGAGGTATCTCAGCGTCGCGTCGCGGGGTGCCGCCGTGATGGCCTCGCCCATCCTGCGCTCCGCCGTGGCGCGGTCTCCCGTGACCCAGAGCGCCTGCGCGAGCTCACCGAGAATGGCCGCGGTAGGAGCGCCCATCGCCCTCGCGCGCTCGAGCGTCTCGGCCGCCGCGCGCGCCTCGCCGAGCTGCCTGAACGCAGGCCCCGCGGCGGCGAGCACGTCGCGCGAGGTGCTCCCCCGTCGCACGGCCTCACGGAGCGCGTCGAGGCCTTGACTGCGCTGCGCGGGCGACGGCGCGGGCTGCGACGCGAGGGCGAGCGCGAGGTTGAGCGCGGGCATCGGATCGCTCGCGAGCTGCTGCATCGCGCGGCGATACTCGTTGATGGCGCGCGGGAGGTCTCCCTGATCTTCGAGGCAGAGCCCGAGGTTGTAGTGGGCCTCACCGAGCGTCGACGAGAGCCTCAGGGCCGCTTCGAGCGACGCGATCGCGTCGGGGAGTCGTCCCTCTTCGCGCAGCACCGCGCCGAGGCTCGCGTGGGCCTCGGCCATCGTCGCGCGCAATCGCACGGCCTCGCGAAAGAGGGCTTCAGCTTCGGTCCATCGCTCGGCGCGGCGGCTCACTTCGCCGAGGTAGTAGGGCGGTCGCGGATCGCGCGGATCGAGGCGTCGCGCGGCTTCGAAGCGCGCGGTCGCACCCGCGGTGTCGCCCTGTCTCAGAAGCGCTTCTCCTGCGGAGAACTCTCGCTCCGCGGCGGTGGGTGCTGCGCCTCCGCCGAGCCTCCCCGGCATCGGGATGGGGAACCTCCCGGGCTGCGCGAGCGACGTGATGGGGAGCGCGACGAGCGCGAGGGCGAGCGCGACGGCCTTCATGCGCGATCGGGTGTAGCCCCGCGATGAGGGCGGTGTCCAGACCGTGCGGGCGCATCCGTCACCCGCCGCTCACCACCGTGAGCAGCGCCTCTCGCAGCCCCTCCGCGCGCTCGGCGGAGAGCTTCGCGCCGTCGGCCTCGGTCACGTAGAACGTATCTGCTGCGCGGCGTCCCTCGGTGTTCACCTTCGCGAGCGAGATGCTCACGCCCTCGCGGTGCAGCGCGCGCGTGACGCCGTAGAGAAAGCCCGGTCGGTCGCGGCCGAAGACCTCGACCACCGTGGCCGTGTGGCTCGCGTCGTCGTCGAGCTGAACCTCCGCGCGCACCGCGGGCTCGGGCCTCGCGATGCCTGGTCCTCCGCGCGCCGCGGCGACGAGCGCGTCGGGGTCCGCGCGTCCGTCGAGCAGGTCGTCGAGCTGCCGCGGGAGCTTCGCCTTGATGCGCGCGATCTCCGCGGGATCAGCGCGCGACGAGCGCACCACGAACACGTCGACGGCGCCGCCGCGCGACGAGTAGATCTGCGCGCTCTGCACGTCGAGGCGGTTCACGTAGAGCAGCGCCGCGAAGAGCGAGAGGAGCCCCGGGCGATCGGGCGCCACGAAGAGCACTTCGAAGAGCTC
The DNA here is from genome assembly GCA_052035985.1 of Myxococcota bacterium. GTDB lineage: Bacteria > Myxococcota_A > Polyangia > Polyangiales > CAISKJ01. The sequence continues at coordinate 26,136 of JBPOHC010000424.1, forward strand.
GCCCGTCGGGTCGTCGTCGAGCGGAGACACGTCGACGTGGCGCTGCACCGCGGCGTGCGCGTCGAGCGCGCGGGCGTGGCGCGCGATGGCGTCGGGCGACGTCGCGAGCACGTAGCGGTCGGGCATGCGCGCGAGGAGCCTCGCCACGGCGTCGCGGCCGGCGTCGGGCGCGAGCGAGAGCGACTGCGCGCGGAGGGCCTCGACGCGATCCGCGCCCGAGGAGCCGTCGGAGAGCGCGTCGTCGACGCGGCGAAAGAGCTCGTCGAGCATGCGCGCCTTCCACGAGGTCATCGCGGTGGGCGACGTGGTCGAGAGGTCGGCCACCGTGAGGAGGTAGAGCGCGCGGAGCCTCCACGGGTCTCGCACGGCGTCGACGAGGCTCGCGAGGGTGGCCGGGTCGCCGAGGTCTCTGCGCGTGGCGGCGTGGTAGAGCGTGAGGTGCTCGGCCACGAGCCACGCGATGGTCTGCCCGTCGTCGGGGCCGAAGCCAAGCCGCGACGCGATGGGAGGGACCATGTCGGCGCCCACGCGGGCGTGCGATCCGCCGCGGCTCTTGCCGATGTCGTGCAGGAGCGTCGCGATGCACAGGATCTCGATGCGGTCGGTGTCCGCGAGCACGTGCGCGGGCGTCGGAAACTCCTCCGCGAGGTCTCCGCGCGCGATGGCGTGGAGCCTGTCGACCGCGGCCACGGAGTGAACGTCGACCGTGTACACGTGATAGACGTCGTGCTGCACGCGGCCCGTGACGTGCGCGAACTCGGGCACCATCGCGAGCAGCAGCCCCAGGTCGTGCATCTCCGCGAGGACGCTGTCTTCGTTCGTCTCGGTGCCCGACACGGGCGTCGTGCGATCGCCGCGCAGCCCCGGCCTCGCAGAGGTCGTGAGGAGCCGTCGGAACGCGCTCGCGGCGTGCTCGTCGGCGCGCAGGGCCTCGCACCACGCGGGGTCGTTCGCGCTGGCTGCGATGGCGTCGCGCGTCGAGGCCGAGAGCGGGAGGTCGCGCGCCACGGCGAGCTCGAGGATCCTCAACGCGAGCGAAGGCGTCGCGCGCAGCGCGTCGGGCGACGTGAAGCACAGGGCGTCGTCGCGGAGGGAGATCCCCTCGGCGACGCGGTCTGCGCGGCGGTGTTCGTTGCCGTTGTGACCCGTCGGGCGGCAGCGCGCGATGACGTGCTCGACGGTCGTGGCGACGGCGCGCGCGTGGCGATACCACGACGACATGAGCCGCTCGGTGGCCTCTCCGAGCGCGCTCACGGGGTCGCGCTCGCGGGTCTCGGGGTCAACCGCGATGAGCCTCGACGCGGCCTCCTCCTGCTCGTCGAAGGCGAGGCGGTCGCTGCGACGCCGCGAGCGCGCGTGCAGCAGCGAGCGCACGCGCCAGAGGAACTCCTGCGCTTCGACGAGCGCGTCACGCTCCGAGAGCGAGAGTGCGCTCACTGCGAGGGCCTCGTCGAAGCTCGCCGCGCCGAAGCGCGCCCGCAGCGCCCACCGCGCGATGTCGACGTCGCGGAGCCCTCCGCGGCTGTGCTTCACGTCGGGCTCGAGGAGGTACACCGTGGCGCCGAAGCGGCGGTGTCGCGACGACATCTCCTCGGTGAGCCCGTCGAGAAAGCGCCCGAGGTCACCGTCGAAGAGCGCGCTCGCACAACGCATCGCCGCGTCGCGCGCGAAGCCTCCGTCGCCCGCCACGCAGCGCGCGTCGAGCACCGTCGTGGCCGTGCGGATGTCGGTGCGCGCGAGGGCGACGAAGTCATCGACGGAGCGCACGGCGTGACCGACGGCGATGCCCGCGTCCCAGAGCGGGTGCAGGAGGGCCTCGGTGAAGGGCGCCACCGCGGGCGCCTCGGGGTCGTCGACGAGGAGTACGAGGTCGAGGTCGCTGCCGTACGCGAGCGTTCCGCGGCCGTAGCCTCCGACGGCGAGGAGCGCGGCGCGTCCCGGGTCTGCCACGGTGCGCGCGGCTTCGAAGCGGTCGACGAGCAGCGCGTCGAAGCCGCGGGCGAGCCTGGCCGCGAGGGCGACGCCGCCGCGACCCGCGAGGGCCTCGGCGCGCACGAGGTCACGCTCCGCGCGGAGCGCATCGAGAGAAAGGTCGTTCGGTGGCATCGGTCGGGAGGGCTCCGGCGAGAGGCGACTGGGGCGGTACACCCGTGCGGTGTCATGAAACCGTCATGCGTCACAGGGGGGCGTCAAATCCATGACTCAATTCCCCCTGCTTTCTCTGCTTCTTCGAGAATCGTCGGGGATACGCGCCGCCTCGCGTGCGTCTACCGCACGGCATGTGTTCCGCATAGGGAGCGTCGTGCCGCGCGGTTGACGAAACCGCGAGCGCTGAACCGGAGCACGTATCTCTATGTTGATCGCCTTCGACCTCTCGCTCGCATCGCTGAAGAGCAACGCCGTCGCCGAGACCGCCTCCACGCCCGCGGCGTGGGTGGGCGTTCCCCTCGACGAGACGCGCGGCGGGCGGATGGTTCAGTGCGAGGTGCGCTGGCCCGTGACCACGCTCATCGGCGAAGGACGCACGGCCGACGAGCTCAGCGCCGCGTGGAGCCGCGCCCACGACCGCATCGAGGCCCTAATCGCCGCGGCGTCGTTCGACGAGGAGGCGGCCGTGTCGTCGTCGGCCGCACGCGCGCGCAGGGCGCTGCTCCGCGACGCGCACGCGTCGGAGCGCTCGCCGCGTCGCAAGGTCTCGTACGGCAGGGTGATGGTGTGCCTCGCGAGGCAGCGCCCGCTCTGCTTCGACGCCGCGCTCGTGGGCATCGAAGACGCGCTCATCGCGCTCGACGAGGCCACCGAGGCCCTCTCGGCGCGCCTCGACCGCGACGCCCGCGCGAGCCGTCCTCCGCGCCCCTCGTCGGCGAGCGGCATCGCGCTCCGCCTCGAGGCGCCCACCAACGACAACGCCGCGCCCGTGATGAAGTGCTCGCCCCGCGAGCTCATCGCCGTCGGCGCGTAGCTCAGGCCTCCTCCCACGCCTGAAGCCTCACCACGAAGGTCGCGCCGGTCTCGCTCTCCGCGAGGCTGAGCTCTCCTCCGAGCCGTCGCACGATCTCGTGGCTGATCGACAGCCCGAGCCCTGTGCCCCCCTCGTCTCCCCGCGTCGTGAAGAACGGATCGAACACCGCGCTCCTCCGCTCGGGTGGAATCCCCGGTCCCGTGTCTGCGATCACCACCTCGACGCGCGATCCCGACGCGACGCCCGTGACCGCGATCACGCCTCCGTCGGGCATCGCCTGCGCGGCGTTGAGCATGAGGTTCATGAACACCTGACAGAGCTCGCCCGTGCGCCCCCGCACGCGCGGGAGGTCGTCGCCCGTCACCGTCACCTCCACGCGCTGCGCGGCGAGCTTCGACTCCATGAGCCGCAGCGTCGAGCGCACGGCCTCCATCACGTCGACGGCCTCGGGCTCCACGGCCCCCGAGCGCATGTACGCGCGGAGGCTGTCGACCACCGAACGGATGCGCGCGTTGCCTCCCTGTACGAGCTCCAACGACTTGCGCGCGCCCGCCAGCGCGATGCGGGCCCTGCCGAGGTCGGGGTCGTCGGGGTGCCTCGCGTCGAGCCCTTCGAGCGCGACCTTCAGCGCCTCGACGCGTCGCGCCAGCTCGGCGGCGCCGCCCGCGGTGAAGTTCAGCGGGTTGGCGACTTCGTGCGCGAGCGCGGCGGCGAGCTGTCCGAGCGAGGCCGCGCGCTTCTGATGCGCGATCGCGCGCTGCGCCTCGGTGAGGTCTCTCATCGCGGCTTCGAGCTCGCGGGTGCGCACGGCGACGAGCGACTCAAGGCGCGCGGTCATGGCTTCGCGGTCCGCGAGGAGGTCCGACTGCGCGCGCTCCTTCTCGTCGCGGAGGGCGCGCACGCGGGCCGCGAGGCCGAGCGAGAGGAGCGCCACGTTGAAGACCAGCCCCGCGCGCCACGCGTTCTCGGTGACCGTGCTCATCGGCACCGCGCCCACCTGCACCGCGCCTCGCACGAGGAAGCCCCCCGTCGAGACGGTCCACCCGAGGAGGAACCACGGCGCCTCGCGGCTCCCCCTTCGCCAGCAGAGGATCGCCGCGACGAAGAGCGCGACGAGGGCCGGCGCCGACACGGCCATCGCGGCCTTCTTGAAGACCACCGAGTTCGACGCGAACGTCGACGCGAAGAGCGCCACGAGCACCGCTTCGAAGGGCTGCGCCGCGCGATCGGCGCGAGGGAGCATCTTCGGCGTGTCGAGGTACGCGCGCGTGAACGCGATGGCCGCGAGCGCCGCGAGGGTCCCGAAGCGCACGCCCGACGTCGCCTGCCACGCGGCGTCGCGCGGCGTGACGAAGGTCACCACGAGCTGATCGACGACGAGCGCGAAGAGCAGCAGCGACCCCACGAAGGCCGCGTAGAGGCGGTAGATGCGCTGCCGCGTCGAGGCGTAGAGGCTCAGGTTGTAGGCCAGCACCACGAGCAGGAGCCCGTAGAAGAGCCCCATCACGAAGACCTCACGCAGCGCGTGGTCGACGAAGGTGTGGGCGCTCCACACGCGCGGTCGGAGCACCACCGGCGCGTCGCTTCGAACGCGGATCAAGACCGGCGCCTCGGCGTCGCCGTCGACGAGCGCGCGCGACACGAACGACGTGTACGACACCTCGACGTCGACGCGCGGACGCAGCCTGCCCCCTCGCTCGACGCGAAGCGCACCGTCGCGCTCGGTGATCACGTCGACGCGGTCGAGCTGGCCCCCCACGTCGACGAGCCACTCGCCCCGCGCGGGTCCGCTGTTTCGCACGCGGCAGCGGAGCCAGACCGTGTCGGCCGTGAAGCCGATGTCGACGCCATCACCGCGCACCGGAACGGCGTCTCGGTGAGCGAGCACGGCGCGCGCGTCGAGGCTCCCGCGCGGGTCGCGGAGGAGCTCGCAGTGCGGCGCGAGGGCTGCGCCAGCGGTGTTCTCCGAGAGCGCGAGGGGATCGGCGCCGACGAGCGAGGGAGCGATCGTGAGGGCGAGGGCGAGGGCCGCCCCGCGGAGGCTCACAGCAGCCCGTGCTTCTTCGCGCGGCTGATGAGCGTGGTGCGCGCGATGTTGAGCTCCCGCGCGGCGCGGGCGACGTTGCCGCCGTGGGCGAGGAGCAGCGCGCGCAGCTCCGAGGCCTCGGACTGCTGCGCCTGCTCGCGGGCCGAGTCGACGAAGCGCGCGCCGAGGTCGAACGAGAAGTCTTCGAGCGTGAGCTCGGGGCCTTGAGAGAGCACGAGGGCGCGCTCGACGGCGTTCTCGAGCTCGCGCACGTTGCCGGGCCACGAGTAGCGCGAGAGGGCCTCCATCGCGTCGGGGGTGATTCTCGGTGTGTCGCGCCCCGCGCGCTTCGCGTGACGCGCGACGAACGACTCGACGAGCGCGGGAACGTCGTCGGGACGCTCCCTGAGCGGCGGGAGGCGCAGCGGGACGACGTTGAGGCGGTAGAAGAGATCCGCGCGAAACTGGCCCTCGGCGACCATCTTCTCGAGGTCGCGATGCGTCGCGGCCACGACGCGCACGTCGACGCTCACAGGGCGGCTCCCGCCCACGCGCTCGACCTCGCGCTCCTGCAACACGCGCAGGAGGCTCACCTGCGTGAGCGCGGGGATGTCACCGATCTCGTCGAGAAAGATCGTCCCCCCGTGGGCCAGTTCGAAGCGCCCGCGGCGCGTCTTCACGGCGCCCGTGAAGGCCCCCTGCTCGTGTCCGAAGAGCTCGCTCTGGAGCACGCCCTCCGCGAGCGACGCGCAGTTCACGCGGATGAAGGGCCCCGACGCGCGACCGCTCGACTCGTGGACGAGCCTCGCCACGAGCTCCTTGCCCGTGCCCGTCTCGCCGCGGAGGAGCACCGTGGCGTCGCTCGCGGCGGCCCTGCGCGCGGAGGCGAGCACGGCCCTGAACGACGGAGAACTCCCGACGATCCCATCGGGCGCGGCGGGGGCGCGGAGGTCTTCTGCGAGGGCGTCGGCCATCGAGGCGCGGCGCTGGAGCTGCCTCCGACGCGCGGCCATCGCGAGGGCGCGGTCGATGCAGTCGGCGAGCTCGTCGCGGTCCCAGGGCTTGAGCACGTACTCGTGAGCGTGGCCGAGGTTCATCGCGCGGAGCAGCCGCGCCGAGTCGCTGTAGGCCGACACGATCACGCGCATCACGTCGGGCCAGCGCTCCGAGACGCGCGCGAGGAGCTCGGCGCCCGACAGGTCGGGCATGCGCTCGTCGGTGAGGAGCAACCCCACGTCCTCTCGTTCGAGCACCGCGAGGGCCTCCTTGCCTCCGTTCGCGGTGAGCACCTTGAAGTCGTCGCTGAAGTTGAGCCTGAAGAGCTCGAGGTTCATCGGCTCGTCGTCGACGTAGAGCAGCGCCATGTCGCGGTGCGAGGCCGTGGAGCTCACGGCCGCGACGATGCCACGGGCCTCTCCGCGCGGGCAATCGAACGATGGGCGTCAGGCTACGTCCCCGCGGCGTCGACGGCGGTTGCACAGCACGGGGTGAGTTCTCTATAGGTTCCAGCCCTCACTCGAACGACGGAGCTCGCACGCGCAAATGGCCCTCGACCTCAACGCAGTCATCGCACAGGAACTCTCGATCCCCGGCCACGGAGTGCGCTCCGTCGTCGAGCTCCTCACGGGCGGCGCGACGGTCCCCTTCATCGCGCGCTACCGCAAGGAGGCCACCGGCGGCCTCGACGAGGTGCAGATCCGCGCCATCGAAGAGCGCCACGGCTACCTCCGCGAGCTCGAAGAGCGCAAGAAGACCATCCTCGAAGAGATCGACAAGCAGGGCACGCTCACCCCCGAGCTCCGCGCGAAGATCGAGGCGTGCCTCGTCAAGAGCGACCTCGAAGACATCTACCTCCCCTACAAGCCCAAGCGCCGCACGCGCGCCATGATCGCCCGCGAGAAGGGCCTCGACCCCCTCGCGCAGCGCATCCTCGCGCAGCCCCTCGACGGTGATCCCACCGCGGAGGCCAACGCGTTCGTGAGCGTCGACAAGGGCGTAGCCACCATCAAAGAAGCGCTCCAGGGCGCGCGTGACATCGTCGCCGAGGCCGTGGCCGAGCGCGCCGAGGTGCGCGGCTATGCGCGCGAGCTCTTCCTCAAGCAGGGGACGCTCGCGGTGACGAAGGCCCCCGAGGTGAGCGGCCCCACCAAGTTCGAGATGTACTACGACTTCCGCGAGAGCTGCGCGCAGATCCCCTCGCACCGCTACCTCGCCGTGCGCCGCGGAGAGGCCGAGAACGTGCTCCGCGCCGAGGTCGAGGTCGACGTCGAGAGCGCGCTCCGCGAGGTCGCCGCGATGGCGGGACGCAAGTCTTCTTCGCCCTGGGCCCACGAGCTCGACGCGGCCATCAGCGACGCGTGGAAGCGCCTCCTCGCGCCCTCCGTCGAGAGCGAGGTGCGCGTCGAGATGAAGCTCCACGCAGACCGCGACGCCGTCGACGTCTTCGCGCAGAACCTCCGCGCGCTGCTGCTCGCTGCGCCGCTCGGCGGAAGGCCCGTCATCGGCATCGACCCGGGGCAGCGCACGGGCTGCAAGCTCGCCGTCGTCGACGCCACGGGGCGCATGCTCGAACACACGGTGCTGATGCTGGTGCAGGGCGACGGCGCCCTCGAGCGCAGCCGTCAGACGCTTCAAAAACTCGTCGAGCGCCACAAGCCCTCGGCCGTGGCCGTCGGCAACGGGACGCACGGACGCGAGACCGAGGCCTTCGTGCGCGAGGCGCTCGGCAAAGACAGCGCCGTGCTCACGGTGATGGTCAACGAGGCGGGCGCGAGCGTGTACTCGGCGTCGGAGGTGGCGCGCGAGGAGTTCCCCGACCTCGACCTCACGGTGCGCGGTGCGATCTCGATCGCGCGGAGGCTTCAAGACCCGCTGGCCGAGCTGGTGAAGGTCGACCCCAAGTCCATCGGCGTGGGGCAGTACCAGCACGACGTGTTTCAGCCGCTCCTCGCCAAGAAGCTCGACGAGGTGGTCGAGAGCTGCGTGAACTCCGTGGGCGTCGAGCTCAACACCGCGAGCGCGTCGCTGCTCGGATACGTCGCGGGCATCGGCCCCACGCTCGCGAAGCGCATCGTGCAGCACCGCGACGCCAACGGCCCCTTCCGCTCGCGCAGGCAGGTGCTCGACGTGTCGGGCCTCGGGCCCAAGACCTTCGAACAGGCCGCGGGATTCCTCCGCATCCGTGACGGCGAGCACCCCCTCGACAAGTCCGCGGTGCACCCCGAGCGATACGCCGTCGTCGAGCACATCGCGAAGGACCTCGGCGTCGAGCTCGCGACCCTCGTGGGCAACGCCTCGCTCGCGTCGCGGGTGCAGTGGCAGAAGTACGTCCAGGGCGACGTCGGAGAGTTCACCCTGCGCGACATCGTCGAGGAGCTCAAGCGCCCCGCGGCGGACCCGCGCGCCGAGTTCGAAGCGCCGAAGTTCCGCGACGACGTGCGCTCGATGGAGGACCTCAAGCCCGGGATGCAGCTCGAAGGCGTGGTGACCAACGTCACGGCCTTCGGGGCCTTCGTCGACATCGGCGTCCATCAAGACGGACTCGTGCACGTCTCGCAGCTCGCAGACCGCTTCGTGAAAGACCCCGCCGAGGTCGTGCGACCGGGCGATCGCATCAAGGTCCGCGTGCTCGAGGTCGACCTCGCGCGCAAGCGCATCAGCCTCACGGCGAAGTCGGGCGGAGGCGCCACGGGCAACGTCGCGGGCGCATCGGGTCGACCGCAACCGCAGCAGCCCCCGCAGCGCGACGACCGCCGCGGCAACCGCGGACCTCAGCCGCCGCCGAAGCCCGCGCCGCAAGCGCAGTTCAAGAACAACGCGTTCGAGCGGCTCCTGAAGAAGTAGCGATCTCTCAGAGCCTCGGGACGCTGTGACGCGCGAGCACCCACACGGCGCGCACGGCGTCCTTGAGGCCGATCTTCTTGCCTTCGGCGTAGGTGCGGCCGTTGTACGAGATGGGCACCTCCCAGATGCGCACGCCGGGGATGCGAGAGACCTTCACGGTCACCTCGGGCTCGAAGCCGAAACGCTCTTCCTGAAGGTTGATCTGCGAGAGGGTCTCGCGGCGGAAGACCTTGTAACAGGTCTCCATGTCGGTGAGGTTGAGGTTGCTCACCACGTTGCTCATCGTGGTGAGCGCGTGGTTCGCGATGGAGTGCCAGTAATAGAGCACGCGCCTCGGCCCGTGGAGGAAGCGCGATCCGTAGACCACGTCGGCCTTGCCGTCGAAGATGGGCTTGAGGAGCTCGGCGTAGTCGTCGGGGTCGTACTCGAGGTCGGCGTCTTGAATGAGCACCAGGTCGCCCGTGGCCTCGGCGAAGCCGCGGTGCAGCGCCGCCCCCTTGCCGCGATTCTGCGGCTGGAGGTAGGGCTTCACGCGGGGGTCTCCCGCGGCGAGCTCGGCGAGGATCTCGCGCGTGCCGTCGGTGCTCCCGTCATCGACGATGATGAGCTCGATGTCGTAGGGCTGAACGAGCACGCGCCCGACGATCTCGCGCACCGTCGCCCGCTCGTTGAAGCAGGGCATCACCACCGACAGCTTCATCGCGCTTCCCTCTGTCATGTCTTGGAGGCGCCGCGCGAGACCGGAACTCGCGCGACGCAGAGGAGGTTCTTTCCGAGAGGCGGCGTCACCGCGCGCTCGACGCGTGACATCACCGGCACCACGACGCGGTCATAGATCGGCCCGAGCGGGCCGCCGAAGGACCTCGCGCGCAGCACTTTTCCGACGATCCACCAGGGCACCACGCCCGCGACATCAAACCACTTGAGGTCCTCGACGACGAAGCCCGCGTCGCGCACCACCGCGGCGAGGCCCTCGCGCCCGTAGCGCCGGTGATGCCCCACGAGCGCGTCGAGCGAGCCGTAGATCGCCTGGATCGCCGGTACGAACAGCGCCACCGCGCCGCCGGGACGCAGCGTCGAGCGCACGCGACGAAGCTCCCCGAGGTCGTCGGCGACGTGCTCGAGCACGTTCACCATGACCAGCGCGGCGAGGCTCTCTCTCGGCACGGCGCCAGACTCGATGGCGCCTTCGAGCGTGGCTCCCACGACCTTCACGTGAGCACTGTTTTCAAAGCGCTTCGCGAGGATCGTATGGAGCTGCGGCGCGGGCTCGACGAGCGTCGCCTCGGAGGCCCCGTCGACCCAGGTCTCGCTGAAGTTCCCGGTGCCCGCGCCCACCTCGGCCACGCGGCCGCGGAGCACCTCGCCGAAGGCTTCGCGGATCCACGCGTGGTAGCGCGCGAGGCCGCTCAGCGCCTCGAGGCTCCTGGGGTCGTAGTCCAGCGTCGGCGCGTCGGGTGAGGGCATCGCTGAAAAGCCGTCTCGCGACGCTAACACAGGGCTCCGATGGGGCCGCACGACATTCCACGCTCGGCCCGTCAGAGAGAGCGCGGGAGCGCTTGACCGCGGGGCGCGCTCGTTCGTACGGTCGCCGGTCCGACCATGAAAGCCTCGATCCTTTCGATCGGCAGCGAGCTCACCCGAGGGGAGATCGTCGACACCAACGCTCCGTGGCTCGCTCAGCGCCTCACCGCGCTCGGCTTCGAGGTGTGCGGATCGGCCTGCGTCGATGACCGCGCGGAGAACATCCGCGACGTCCTCGAGCGCCTCGGCGCGACGCGCCAGGTGGTGCTCATCACGGGCGGTCTCGGCCCCACGAGCGACGACGTGACCGTGGCCGCCGCGGCCTCCGTGGCGGGCGTCGGTGTCGTGCGCGACGAGGCCGCGCTCGAAGCGCTCAAGCGCCGCTTTCAGACCCTCGGAAAGCCCCTCACGGCCCTCGCCGAACGGCAGACCGAGGTGCCCGAAGGGGCCGAGGTGCTCGGCAATCCCGCGGGCATGGCCCCGGCGTTTCGCATGCGCATCCGCGAGGCCGACTGCTTCTTCATGCCCGGCGTCCCCGCGGAGATGGAGCGCATCTTCGACGCCTGCGTGGTGCGTCGCATCGGCGCGCTCGCGACGCCTCGCACGTACCAGATCGTGCTGCGCACCTACGGGCTCGGAGAGAGCGTCGTGGGCGAGAAGCTCGCGGGCGTCGAGGCGGCCTTTCCGGGCGTCACCATGGCGTATCGCGTGCGACCCCCCGAGGTCGACGTGAAGATCCTCGCGCGCGGCGATGACATGGGCGGCGCCAGGGCCCTCGCCGAGCGCGCCGCGGCCGACGCGAGGACGCGCCTCGGTGACGCTGTCTTCGGCGGCGACGACGACCTCTACGCGAGCGCCGTGGGCCGCGCGCTCCGCAGCAGGAGCTACACGCTGGCCGTCGCCGAGAGCTGCACGGGCGGGCTCATCGGCGCGATGCTCACGGCGGTGCCCGGGTCGAGCGACTACCTGCTCCTCGACGCGGTGGTCTACGCCAACGTCGCCAAGGAGCGCGTGCTGCGCGTGCCGGGCGAGGTGCTGCTCGGGCACGGCGCGGTCTCGTCGGAGTGCGTGCGCGCGATGGCCGACGGCGCGCGGCGCATCTCGGGCGCAGACCTCGCGGTGGCCGTGAGCGGCATCGCGGGCCCGAGCGGCGGGAGCCCCGAGAAACCCGTGGGAACAGTGTATTTCGCCCTCTCGTCGGAGCGCGGCACCGAGGTGTGCGAGCGGAGGTTCGTGGGCGACCGCACGGCCATCCAGCGGCAGGCGTCGTACGTGGCGCTGGCGATGGTGCGCAAGGCGTGTCTGGGCCCCGTCGACTCGCGGCAGACCTCGGTGTGCGGATAACGCGATGGAGACCCTGCGCGCGTTCGTCGGGTGCCTCGTCGACCTGGGCACGACCCGGAGGCTCGCGGACACCTCGCGCGCGCTCCGCAGATCGCTCGACGCCGCGGGCTGGAAGGCGTCTTGGACGCCCCCGCCCAACATGCACCTGACGCTGAAGTTCCTCGGCGAGATCGACGCGGGGACGACGCCCGCGATCAGCGACGCGCTCGCGGCGGTGGTGCGCCGTCACGGCCCCATGCGCCTCGGCCTGCGCGACCTCGTGTGCCTCCCTGACCGTGAGTCTCCGAAGGTGCTCGCGGTGGGCGTCTCCGAGGGGCACGAGGCCCTCGCCGCGCTCGCCCGCGACGTCGAGGAGGCCCTCGTGGAGCTCGGGTTTTCAAGGGAGAATCGGCCCTTCCTCGGGCACGTCACCGTGGCTCGCGTGCGCCACCAGGCAGGAGCTCTGGGCGAGATCACCCTCCCCCGCGTCGACGTCGGCGTCGGGACCGTGCACGACGTGATGCTCTACCGCAGCGACCTCACGCGCGCGGGCGCCGAGCACCTCAGCCTCTCGCGCCACCCCCTCGGAGAGCCCCCGAAGCGCGCGGAACCCGTGAAACAAGGCGCTCCCGAGAAGCCGGGACAGGCTATGTCCACGGGCGAAGGATGAGACCTTTACGGATGTTCAGTGGCGGGCTACATCACCGTTCGTCGAGGCGCTGAGGACACCGCCTCGGAATGGCGACACCAGCCGCACACCGCGCTCGTGCGCGAAGACACATCGGAGACCAACACCATGGACGAGAATCGCAAGAAGGCCCTCGAACTGGCGCTGCTCGGCATCGAGAAGCAGTACGGCAAGGGCGCGGTGATGCGCCTCGACACCGAGGCGAAGGACGCAGCCAACGAGGTGAAGGTGATCTCGTCGGGCTCCGTGTCGCTCGACATCGCGCTCGGCGTGGGCGGCTATCCGCGCGGACGCATCATCGAGGTGTACGGGCCTGAGAGCTCGGGCAAGACGACCCTCTCGCTGCACGCGATCGCCGAGGCGCAGAAGGCCGGCGGCGTGGCGGCCTTCGTCGACGCCGAGCACGCGCTCGACGTGAACTACGCGAAGAAGCTCGGCGTGAAGACCGACGAGCTGCTCATCTCGCAGCCCGACAACGGCGAGCAGGCCCTCGAGATCGCCGACATGCTCGTGCGCTCGGGCGCCGTCGACATCGTGGTGATCGACTCGGTCGCCGCGCTCGTGCCGAAGGCCGAGATCGAGGGAGAGATGGGCGACCAGCTCCCGGGCCTCCAGGCGAGGCTGATGTCTCAGGCGCTGCGCAAGCTCACGGCGACGGTGCACCGCTCGAACTGCATGATGGTCTTCATCAACCAGATCCGCATGAAGATCGGCGTGATGTTCGGCAACCCCGAGACCACCACGGGCGGCAACGCGCTGAAGTTCTACTCGTCGATGCGCCTCGACGTGCGCCGCGTGGGCGCGCTCAAGGACGGCGAGACCGTCGTGGGCAACCGCACGCGCGTGAAGGTCGTGAAGAACAAGATGGCCGCGCCCTTCCGCGAGGTGGAGTTCGACATCCTCTACGGGCAGGGCATCTCGAAGTGCGGCGACCTCCTCGACCTTGCCAGCGAGGCCGGGATCGTCGAGAAGTCGGGCGCGTGGTACTCGTACAAGGGCGAGCGCATCGGTCAGGGGCGCGAGGCGGCGAAGTCGTACCTCGACAAGAACCCCGAGACCCTCCTCAAGGTCGAGGCCGAGGTGCTCGCGAAGCACAACCTCAAGAAGCCCGGCAACCTCAACGGCAAGCCCGACGAGAAGCCCGAGGCCCCCAAGGCCGCGAAGGAAAAGGACCGCCCCAAGGCGCAGGCCTGATCCGCTCGCTCCTGCTGATCGCTGTCTCTACCGCGTGCGCGTCGCGGTCCTCGATGGGGACCACGGCGCGCGCGTCCGTTTCGGCGACCGCGACGGTGCGATGCCCGCGCTCGCTCGAGGCGATCGTGCCCGACGGCGCGACGCGCTGGGTGATCGCGCGACCGAGGGCGCTCTTCGAACACCCGAGGCTCGGGAGGATCATGGCGAGGGCCTTCGACGACGCGGGAGACCAGGCCCTCTTCGACCGCGCGAGGAGGCTCGGCTACGACGTGCGCACGATCGACGAGGCCGTCGTCGCGTGGAGCGCGCGCACGACGTGGAGCGCGGGCGTGGGGACCTTCGACGCGCGGCGCATCGAGGCGATGCTCTGGGAGCGACTGCTGCCGCCGCGGGGACGAGAGGAGCGCGCGGGCGTCGTGCGCGTCGAGGGCACGCTGGGCCGCGAACCCGTCGCGCTCACGCTCTGGAGCGACTGCGCCTTCGCGGCCTACGGAGAGGGCCCCACGAGCGCGAGGGCCAACGAGCAGGCGCTCCATCCGCGCGACGACGCGGGGGTGACACGCAACACCGAGAGCGCCGAGCGCGTGCTGTTGCGGTGGCACGACACGACGATCCCCGCGGAGCTCGACGAGCACGCGCCGACGGCGCTGCTCGAAGGCGTCCACGACGTGGAGGTGAGCGCGCGCGCAAGCGAGCGAGGGCTGATCGTGGATGCGTCGCTCGAAGGGAGGTTGCCGCGCGACGCGGAGGTGATGGCGCGACGCGCGCTCGACGAGTTCGCGCGAGGGCCGCTCGGTGAGTCCGTGGGCGCGCCGCGATGGGCCCGCGCGTCGGACGTCACGATCGCGGACGGAGCGCGCGGAATGGCGCTGCGCGTTGAGATTCCGTGGGTCGCGCTCGACGCGATGGCGGACGTGCTTCGCGGCCGCGTGGGTGAGAGTCCGACGCGCTGACCTGACGCGGAGTAGACAAGAACCTGCACGTATTTTGACCCCCTGCGTCGTGCGTGATACCTACGAGTACATCACCGTCGAACCGAGACGGCATTCCCTGTCCAGAAGACGTCGCGCATCCACGGCGACACACAGCGCTCCGACGGGGGAGACGCGAACGTCGCGGGCGAAGATCCTTCGCTCGATACCTCGTGTTTCCCTCTGCCGGATGCGCTTCGATCGTTCCTGTCGATGATGCGCCGCCCAGGCGCTTCGAGGAGAGAATCGGATGGAGTCCAGCTTCCAGGTCGGAGACAAGGCCGTCCACCCCGCGCACGGCGTCGGGGAGGTCACCGCGATCGAGTCTCGCGAGGTCGCGGGGAACGCAGGGTCCTTCTACGTGTTGAAGATCCTCGAGTCGGGGATGAAGGTGATGGTCCCGCTGCGCGCGGCGGTGTCTGTGGGCCTTCGTGGCGTGATGTCTCCCGGCGACGCCGACGCGGTGCTCGCCGTCTTCCAGTCGAAGGAGAAGGCCGTCGGAGCCGGTCCGTGGAACCGCCGTCAGCGCGCCTACAACGAGATGCTCAAGAGCGGCTCGCCCACCGAGGTCGCCCGCGTGCTCCGTGACCTCTACCGCGTGAAGTTCCTCAACGAGAAGGAGCTCTCCTACGGCGAGCGTCGCCTCATGGACCAGGCCCGCGCGCTCCTCCTGAAGGAGCTCGCCCTCGCCAAGCACATCAGCGAGAACGACATGGAGCGCCAGATCGAATCGCTCTGCGTCGCCGCCATCGGCTGATCGCCGCCTCCACCCACCTCCGCCTCGCAACTCCCCCCACAGACCCATCTCCGAGACGCCCGCGATCACGAATCGCCCGCGCGCCCCGTTGCCTTCGCCATGCGCACTCCCATATAAGTTGGTCGACCAACCAAATTTCGGGAGCGCAGATGGCGAGGGCTTCGAACAGCGACGAGCGGCGCGCGCAGATCGCGTCGGCGATGGTGCGCGTGGTGGCGCGCGAGGGCTACGAGCGGGCCTCGGTGCACGAGATCGCCCGCGAGGCGGGGCTCGCGCAGGGCCTGGTGCACTACCACTTTCACCGCAAGCTCGACGTGCTCCTCGCGATGCAGGAGCTCGTCGTGGCCTCGCACCTCGCGCGCATCGACCGCTGGCTGTCGCGCGTCGAAGGCCCCCGGGCGAAGGTGCGCGCCTTCATCGACTGCCACCTCGCGCGCGGCGCTGAAGAAGACCACGAGGCCCTCGCCTGCTGGATCGCGCTGAGCGCCGAGGCCCTCCGCGACGCCGAGGTGCGCGCCGGCCACGACGACGCCGTGAAGACCCTCGTGGGACGACTCGAAGACGTCGCGCGCGACGACCTCAAAGAGCGCGAGCTCGACACGAAGAGGGCGCGCTCCGTCGCGACCGCGATCTTCGCGGCGATCCAGGGGTACTACGTGCTCCACGGGGCGTCGCCGGGGCTCATCCCGCGAGGGAGCGCCGCGCCCGCCGTTCACGCGCTCGCCGCCTCGCTCCTCGAATGGACCCCCGACGCGCCCGCGCCCTCGCGGACGCCCACGTCACGAAAGAGGTAGCACCATGACCTTCGACCCCCGATGGATCAACGCAGCCCTCGGCCTCGCCGCGCTCTGGTGGATCGCTCGCGCCGTGCGACGGCTCTACGTGAGCGCGCAGCCCGACGAGTGGCTCCTCTGCGTGCGCAACGGCGCCCTCGTGAACGCGGGCGTCGGAGTCTCGATGCTCCGCCGACCGGGCGACGTGGTCGTGCGCTTCAGCAGCACGATGCAGCGCGTGGGATTCGCCGTCGAAGCGCTCAGCCTCGAACGCATCGCCGTGAAGGTCGAGGGCTTCATCTTCTGGTCCGTGGCCTCCGAGGGTGACGCGCCCTTCCGCGCGTACAGCCGCCTCGGGATCGCCAACCTCATGCGCCCGCCGCCCGCGCTCAAGCACCCCAAGCACCTGCTCACGTCGCCGCAGCACAAGGCGTTTCAGCAGATCCTCTCAGCCGTCGCGCAGCGCCACGCGTCGACCATGTCGCTCGCGACGCTCCTCGGCCGACAGGACGACCTCGTGCGCGGTCTCATCGAGCGACTCCGCGAGGCGACCTCGGAGATGGGCGTGAACATCGATCAGGTCGAGGTGCTCGCGACGCGCCCTGTCGACCCCGTGGTGCAGGCGCAGCTCTCGGCACCCGAGACCGAGCGCCTCCGCGAGGAGTCCGAGCGCGTGCGACGCGAGGTGGCCGCGCGCATCGCGTCGGCCGAGCTCGAATCGACGACCCGCGCCGAAGCCGAACGCGCCGAGCAGGAGCGCGTCGCGCGCGAAGCCGCGATCGAGCGAGAGCGAACTCTGGGGCTCGCGCAGGCCGCGTCGCAGCACAGCCTCCGCGCCAGGGAGCTGGAGCTCGAGCGCGAACACTCGCTCGCCCGCGAAGCCCTGGAGCTCGACGTGGCCCGCGCACGTGTCGCCCGAGAGCGCGAGGAGTCCGATGCGCGACTCGCACTTCAGCGGGCGCAGGCCGAGGCCGATCGCGACGCCGAGATGGCCCGCGCCGAAGCGCTCGAACGGATGTCTCCCGCGGTGCGTGAGCATGAGCGCGCCGTGCTCGTGGCCGAGAAGGTCGCCGAGACGCTCAAGATCACCGACGCGCGCTGGGTCTCCGTCGGCGCGCAGAGCCCCGCGACGAGCGTGGGGGCCATGATCGCAGGCGTGCGCGAGATGCTCGGAGCGTCGTCGTAACGACCGCTATCCACCCGCCACAGGGGGAATGATCGCGACCTCGTCGCCGGCCTTCACAGCATCGTCAGGTCCGACGTAGGCGCCGTTGACCGCCACCCGCAGCGAAGGAACGTACGGCGTGAGCGCAGGAAAGCGCTCGCACAGCGCCGAAAGCAGCGACGACGCCGTCGAGGCACCGTCGAGCGCGAGGGTGATCTCCGAGGCGCCGACCACCTCGCGCACGGCCGCGAAGAGCAGCACCGTCACCCGCTCAGACATCGCGCAACCTCACGCAGCGAACGGTCGACCCCGACGCGGCGTCGCCGCTCTCGATAGGGATCATCGCGAGCGCGTCGGCCCACGCGAACGAGGTCACCGCGCCCGACGCCTGGTTCGGCAGCGGGCGCGCGAAGAGCCGCGGACCGCGCTCGTCGAGGGTCACACGCACGAACGAGGCGCGGCCCGGAGCGTGACGGATCTCTCCGTCGAGCGTGGCCTCGACGTGCGGCGCGACGGGCCTCCGATCGCCCTGCATCGCGCGGAGGAGCGGCGCGCCGAAGAGCACGAAGGTCAGCATCGCCGACGAGGGGTTCCCGGGCAGACCGAGCACGCGCGCGCGGCCCGAGCGACCGAGGCATAGGGGCTTGCCGGGCCTGATGGCGACCTTCCAGAAATCGAGCGTGACGCCCGCGCGCGCCATCGCGTCGCGGACCACGTCGTGGTCGCCCACGCTGACGCCGCCGACGGTGATCACCAGGTCGCTCGACGCGAGCGCGCTCACGAGCGTCGCCTCGGTGCTCGCGAGGTCGTCGCGCGCGAACGGGAGCACCCTCGGCGCGCCGCCGCACATCGCCACGAGGGCCGCGATTCCAGGGCCGTTGGCGTCGACGACGCTGCCGACGCGGTCGGGCGATCCCGCGTCGCGGAGCTCGTCGCCCGTCGACACGATCGACACCACGGGGCGCCGCGCGACGGTGACCCGCAGCGCCTCGACGGAGGCCATGAGCGCGATCGAGAACGGCGTCACGCGCGCGCCCTTCGTGAGCACCGCGGAGCCTTCGGCCACGTCCTCGCCGCGCCGTCGGATGTGCTCTCCGGGCTTCGGGGAGCGCGCGAAGCGAGCGACGTCGCCCTCGCGCGTGACCTCCTCTTGCATCACCACCGCGTCGGCCCCCAGGGGGATCATCGCGCCCGTGAAGATCCGACACGCGGTCCCTCCCGCGAGGGGTGCTGGAGCGCCTCCGCCCGTGCGGCTCTCGCCGTGAACCATCAGCGCGCGGAGGTCGCTCGCGAGGTCGTCGGCCTTCACCGCGTAGCCGTCCATGGCGCTGTAGTCGAACGCGGGCTGCGGGGCGGGGGCGCGCACGTCGTCGGCGAGCACGCGGCCCACGCTGTCGGCGAAGTTCACGCGCTCCTCGCCCGTCGAGGGGCAGTCGTGGAGCACGCGCGCGAGGGCTTCTTCGTAGGTGAGCATCGCGCGGAGACTACTACCGCAGGAGCGCGACCGCGTGCGGGAGCATCGGCGCGATGATCTTCGTCACGGCGAGGCGCACGGCGGCGGTGCTGCCGGGCAGGGCGATCACCACGGCGCGGCCGACCGTGCCCGCGACGGCGCGAGAGAGGATCGAGCGCGCGCCGATCTCGTCCCACGAGAGCCTTCGAAAGACCTCGCCGAAGCCGTCGAGGGTCTTGTGTAGCATCGGCGCCACGGCTTCGAAGGTCTGGTCTCGCGGCGCGATCCCGGTGCCCCCCGTGGCGATCACCGCGTCGGTTCCGCCCGCGTCGAGGGCCGCGCGCACGGCGCTTCGAATGGCCTCGACGTCGTCGCGGACGATCGCGTGGGGCGCGAGTTCGAAGCCCGCCTCGGCGAGCAGCGCGCGGAGCGTCTGACCGCTCTTGTCGTCGGCCTCGGTGCGCGTGTCGCTGACGGTGAGCGTCGCGACGCGCGGCGTGACGGAACCCTGATGTGCGTGCGCCATGGCGCGCGAAAGGTAACGACAAAGCCCCGCGCGTCACAGGCTCTTTACGCGAGAGTGAGACTGTGACATTGACCGTCCATGCCTCGAAAGCCATCGCCGGGACGCCCCTCGGGGCAGTACACGCAAGCGGTCCGACTGTTCCGGCTGTTCCAGCTCCTCGAGGCGTCGCCCGAGGGCGTGCGCATCGACGACGCGGCGCGCGAGCTCGGGGTGACCGCGCGCTCGATCCGCCGCGACCTCAAGGCCCTCGAGCTCTCGGGCACCGAGATCGAGCACGCCGACGTCGACGGCGAGCGCAGGGTCCGTCGCATCCGCACGGGCCGCACGACGGAGCCCATCCGCCTCACGCGCTTTCAGCGGTACTCGCTCGCGGCCGTGCGGCGCGTCTTCGACGTGCTCGCGGGCACGCCCCTCCACGACGACTTCTCGCAGCTCTTCGCGAAGCTCTTCCCCGCGGGCGAGGAGGAGGGCGCGATGATCGAGCGCTTCGTGTACATCCCCGAGGCGCCGAAGAACTACCGCAAGCTCAAGGACCAGATCTACGAGATCTACGACGGCATCCTCCGCACGCTGACCCTTCAGTTCCAGTACGAGGGCGGCACGACGCCGGGCGCGCGCAAGGTCGAGCCCTACGCCCTGGTGCTCTACCAGAACGGCCTCTACGTGGTCGGGCGCGACGTGCAGAAGGGCGAGCTCCGCACCTTCGCCGTCGAGCGCATGCGCCGCGTGAGGGCCCTCGCCAACGCGGCCTTCAAGCGCGATCCGAGCATCGACGTTTCGAAGAACTTCGAAGGCGCCTTCGGGCTCTTCACCACGGGCGAGCGCAAGCACGTCGTGGTCGACTTCGACGCCGCCGTGGCGCAGTACATCGAGCCCCGCGAGTGGCACCACTCGCAGCGCATCACGCGCACCGACGACGGCTGCCTGCGCGTGGAGTTCGACGTGACGAACATCACCGAGGTCGTGGGTTGGGTGCTCCGCTGGGGCGCCAACGCCGTGGTGCGAGAGCCCCCGGAGCTCGTCGAGCGCGTGCACGCGGCCCACGCGAAGGCGCTCGCCCGCTACGCCCCCGCCGCGAGCTGAAACGGCCTACGGGCGCGCGTCGGGCGCTTCGAGGCGCGCCCCGTCGGGGTCCGTCGAGAGGACCTTCGTCAGGTGCGCGAGCACCGCGCGGACGGTCTCGAGCGCGGCGGGATCGGTCTGCGAGAGCATGGCCTCGACGGCGCTCTCGACGGTGCCCTGCGTCGCCACATCGAGGCGGCGCCCCGCGGCGGCGAGGCGCAGCGAGACGCGACGGCGGTCCTTGGGGTCTTGACGGCGGAGGATGAGCCCGCGCGCCTCCATCCGTCGCAGCGCGGTCGAGACGGTGCCCGCGTCGACGTGGAGCATCCGCGCGAGGCGCCCCGCGGTGATCTCCGGAAAGCGCCCCACGATGCGCAGGATCATTCGCTGCTGTGCGGTCACGCCGAGCGCCGACTCCATGCGCATCGAGGTCTGCTCGATGGCGTGGTTCAACGCCCAGATGTCGCGAAGGAACGCGAGCGCGGGGGGGAGCGGGGGATCGTCGTCGGAGTCCATCGAGCGCTGGAGTCTTCGCGTAGCCTCCCGCCGCCGCGCAAGCGGGATCGAAGGTTGATCGACGAACTCCGGAAACCGCCGACGGGAGGGTGCGACGGGAGAGCGGATAACTGTCCGCACAGCGGGGCCACCGGTCCCTGTGCGGAGATCGTCAGCCGGGGTCTGCGGGGGCTTCTGGGGGCTTCGAAGCGCGGCTGGAGAAGCGCACATCGGGGAAGGTCATCCCCACGACGAAGCTGAGCACGCCCGCCACGGCGATGATCGAGAAGATCGGGAGCATCCCGCGGCCCACGGACGACGACACCGCGGAGACCACGCTCGCGTCGAGCCCGCGGCCTCTCTCGGGGCCGAGCATGGTGTTGAGCACCCGCTCGTCGACGACGCCCGCGAGGCGGTGCGCGAGCAGGGCCCCGAGCGCGCCGAGGGCCACGGCGCCGCCGATGCTGCGAGAGAACATCGTCGTGGCCGTGGCGATGCCGCGCTGCGACCACCCGACGCTCTCCTGCGCGGCGATGAGCAGGGCCGTGTTCGCGAAGCCCATCCCCGCGCCGAAGACGAACATCGCCGCGCGGAGCCACCCCGCGTCGCTTCCCGATCGAACGAGGAGCCACACGGCGAGCGTCCCCGCGGCGACGAGGGCGAGCCCCACGCGCACGAGGACCCGCGGGCCGACGCGAGGGAGGAGACGTCCGCTCGCGGTGCTCGCGAGGGGCCAGCCGATGAGCGTCGGGGCCACCATCGCGCCCGCCGCCGTGGGCGTCGCGCCCATCACGGCCTGCGCGTAGAGCGGGAGGAACATCAGCGACGACATCATCGCGACGCCCATGAGCGTCCCCGCGGCGCTCGCCACGGCGATGGCCCTGTTCGCGAAGAGCGAGAGCGGCACCACGGGCTCGGGCGCGCGGCGCTCGATCGCGAGAAAGCCCACGAACGACAGCGCCGCCATCGGGAGCGCAATTGCGCTGTTTCGCCCGCCGACTCCGAGCAGGAGCGAGAGCACCGCGACCGTGAGCGCCGCCGCGCCCGCGAGGTCGAGGCGTCGGCCCTTGTGGAGCCGCTCCGTTCGCTCTTCGAAGAAGGCCATGAGCATCGCGCCCGAGAAGATCCCGAAGGGGAGGTTCACGTAGAACACCCAGCGCCACGTGAGGGCCCTCACGATGAGCCCTCCGAGGAGCGGCCCCGCGATGCCCGCCGAGCCCCAGATCGCGCCGAAGAGACCCTGCACGCGGCCGCGCTCCTCGACGGTGTAGAGGTCGCCCACGATGGTGATCGCGACGGGCTGGAGCGAGCCCGCGCCGATGCCCTGCACGGCCCTCGCGACGACGAGCGCGGGCATCGAGGTCGCGGCGCCGCTCAGCACCGAGCCGAGGAGAAAGAACGCGAGGCCCGCGAGCATCACGGGCTTGCGACCGCGGATGTCCGCGAGGCTCCCCCACAGCGGGATCGTCACGGTCGACGACAGCATGTAGATCGACCCGACCCAGCCGTAGAGCTCGATGCCGCGGAGGTCGGCGACGACGGTGGGCATCGCCGTGGCGACCACCGTGGCCTCCATCGCCGACATGAACATCGAGAGAAGGATCGCCGCGACGACGAGACCTCTGCGAGCGCCAGGCATTCGGTGAGACCTTTGAAGCGGTGTGAGGGTGACCTGCGAGGCGGAGGGTGATCGCACCGATCGCGCGCGAACGCCACACGGCGTCGATCCGTCGCCGTGACCCGGGGCCTCGCGGTACGATGCGCGGCATGTTGGCGTCGCGGGCGACGGTTCGTTGGTTGTCGTGGCTCTGCCTCGTCGCGTGCGGAGCGCCGATCGCGTCGGCGCAGCGCAACCCGCAGGACGAGCACGCCGGCGACGTCGACGGAAACGACGACCCCGAGGAGACGGGCACCGGCGCGCTCCCCGCGAGGCTGAGGCTCGAGCGCGTGGGGAGGGCGCCTCGGGCGCTGCGGCGGGTGTGTGACCTGACCCCCTTCGGCGGCGCCCTCTACGCCGCGCACGCGAACGCCCCGCTCGGCTCCGACGGCGCGACGCTCACGCGCTACGCGCCAGGCGAGCCGAACCCGTTCTCCATCGCGTTCGATTGGAACCGCCCGGGGCAGCCCACCAACGGCGGAGGCGGAGGTCAGGGCTTCGTGCGCGTGCACGCCATCGACGGGCGGCTCTTCGTGCCCGACGCCGACCCGCCCTACAACGGCTTCGGGATCTCGGACCCGGGCACCGAGGGCTTCGTCTTCGTCTCTGATCGCAGCGGTGTTTTTGCGCCTCCGCGCGGCCCGCGGCTGAGACCTCCCGCGGCCCCCGACGCCGCGGGGCGAGCGGGCGCGGCCGTGCTCCCGAGGGCCTATCACGTGCTCGATGTGATCCGTTTTCGCGGGCGGCTCTACGCTGCGACGGGCTCCGTGCCTCCGCGCGAGCGGGCCTGGTATGGGCCCTCACCGGGCGCGCTCCACGTGGCCGACGCGACGCTCGCGCGATGGACCTACGAGGTCGACTACCCCTACCCCTGGCCGCAGGGCGTGTGGCGCCTGGGCTACATGGTGCGCTTCAAGGGTAGGCTCTTCATGGGCATCCAGGACTACGCGGGCGCGGAGCGGAACGACTACGTGTGGGCGCAGCCCCCGGCGCGCGCGACGAACCTCACGCGCATGGACATGCACCCCGCGAGGGTCACCACCAACGGCGGCGCCCTCACCCTCCGCTGGTACGCCGACCGGGGGAGGCTCTACTGGCTCGCGTATGAGCGCGGCACCAACGTCGTCTCGCTGCGCGTCACCGAGGACGGCGACCGTTGGAGCTACGTCGCGCTGCCCGAGGGGGCGGGGGTGCCGACGGACGTGACGCGCTTCCGCGACGCGCTCGTGGTGCTGACCTCGCGAGGGCTCTGGCGCATCGACACGACGATGCCGTCGCGTGTGGCCGAGGTGCCCGTCGACGCGCGCGGTCGGGGGCCCTTCGACGTGACCGACGTCTTCTGCGCGGCGCCCCTCGCGGTCTACCAGAACGCCCTCTACGCGGGCGGCCAGCGAGACGGCGCACTCTACCGATTCGCGGAGTAGAAACGCTGAATTTCAAGGGATTTCCGCGCTTCGCGAGAATCGTGCGTTTCGCGTTCAAGAATCGACGGAGGTGGCCGTTCTGTCTCCTTGGAGGCTCCGATGGACCTGGAGACGTTGGGACTGCTGCCGGGCACAAAGATCGGGCACTTCAAGATCGTTCGCATGATCGGCACCGGAGGCATGGGTGCCGTCTATGAGGCCGAGCACGTCGAGCTGAAGAAGCGCGTGGCGATCAAGACCCTCAAGCCCGAGTTCGCGAAGAACGCCGAGATCAAGGAGCGCTTTCTACGCGAGGGGATCGCGGCTTCGAAGATCCGTCACCCCCACGCCGTCGACGTGTTCGACGTGGGGCGCCACGGCAACCTCGCCTACCTCGTGATGGAGTACCTCGAAGGCGAGTCGCTCGCCGACATGATCGGCCGCGAGCGGAGGCTCAGCGTGGGCCGTACGCTCGAGGTGATGATCCCCGTGCTGGCGGCCGTGAACGCGGCGCACAACGAGGACATCGTGCACCGCGACCTGAAGCCAGAGAACATCTTTCTCTCGACGACGCGCGACGGGGTGGTGGTCCCCAAGGTGGTCGACTTCGGTATTTCGAAGCTCAACATTCAGGGTCGCACGGCGCGGCTCACGGCGACCGACAACGTCTTCGGCACGCCCGAGTACATGTCGCCCGAGCAGATCGCGAACCCCCGCGAGGTCGACGCGCGCGCCGATCAGTTCGCGCTCGGGGTGATCCTCTTCGAGTGCGTGACGGGCATCCTGCCCTTCGAGAGCGAGTCGATGTACGGGCTCATGAAGGAGATCGTCGAGGGCACGCCGCGCTCGCTGCGGTCGGTCTCGGTGCTCGTCCCCATCGAGTTCGTGGGCGTCGTCGACAGGGCGCTCCAGCGCGAGGCCGTCGACCGCTTCCCCACGGTGGCTCACATGGCGCGCGAGCTGCTGCCGCTGGCGCCGCGCCGCACACGCGCCGCGTGGATGCCCGTCTTCGAACCGCGCGCCGGGCAGCACCCCTCGGAGATGCCGACGCCGCTCGTGCCTCCCGCCCTGATCGAGGCCGCCCTCGCGGCGATCCCCGAGCGCGTCGCGAGCAACGTCCCCGCAACGCGGTCGTCTCGTCCCTCGGCGGTGAAGCTCAGCCAGCGCTCGAAGCGCTCGTTCGTGGCCTCGCTCATCGTGGCCGCGGCCGCTGGCATGCTCGCGGCGCAGTGGCGCTCCTCTCCGTCGGGCGCACCCTCGCTGGTCGTCCCCGTGGCGCGCGTCGTCGTGCCGTCGTCGTCGGCCTTCATGGGCCCCGAGCTCCGCGTCGACGCCTCGGTGGAGCTCATCCCCGACACGCGCATCGCGCCCGTCGAACCGACCGCTCAGCGCCCTGCGGCTGACGCGGTCCCGCGCGTGCTCCGCCGCCACTCGCACCCTCGCGACACGCCGGTGCTGCTCCCGAGGGATACGCCTCCCCGGTAAACGGTGCGATCAGCGGATCGAGGCGTCGACGCTGACGCCGAGCCCCGAGGTGGTGACCTGCACGGGCCACGCGCCGATGCGCTGCGTGCTGAGGTTCTGCGGCGACACGTTGAAGTTCTGAGACTCCAGCGCCGAGAGCGTCGTGAAGGCGCGCAGCGCGCGGGCGGGGATGGTGCCCCGACCCGCGGCGCCGGGGAACTCCGCGAGCGCGCGGACCGAGTGACGACGCCCTGAAACACGCCCGACCGCGGAGATGTTCACGTAGATCGAGCGCGCGTCGGAGGGGACCCACGAGACCGTGAGGTCCTGGCTCGTCGCGATGGGGACGGGCACGCCGCGGGTGATGACCGGAGACGTGAGCGTGAGGGGCGACGGCACGTCGACCATGAGCGAGAACGCGGGCACCGAGGTCGTTCCGACGGCGCGGACCTCGACGCGCGCGGGGCCGTGAAACACGGGGCGCGGCTCGTAGAAGTACGTGTACTGTCCGTTGCGGTTGGGGTTGAGCGAGACGGGCTCGGTGCCGCCGCGAACGGTGATGGGACCCGCTTGCGGAAAGGGCTCCGGGTGCGTGTCGCGCGGGGCCTCGGCCTCCTCGTCGCACGTGAGCACGTCCCAGTTGCCCGCGCTCACGTACACGCAGCGCGTGTCTTCGGGCCTCGGAAACAACCGGAACTCCGCGCTCGCGTAGGCCCCCTCGACGCCCGCGTTGAGGTAGCTCCCGACGTAGAGGTACGCGTAGCGCTGGTCGAAGACCGACGCGTCGGGGAGCTGCCACGTCCCCGTGTCGGTGCTCCCATCCACGAGAATCGGCCCCGCGTCGACAGGGCGAAACGGGTCTACGCCCGTGGGGTTCACCCCCGGCGGCACGTCGCGACCGGCGTCTCTCGCGCTGCCCCAGGTCCCGTCGACGGTGCTCGCGCATCCGAGCGATGCCACCGCAATGCCTGCCCACGCGATCGTTCGTACGTTCATAAGCGCAGCCCGGGATTCTGCGCGGTTTCTCGCTGCGCCGCCAGCGACCCGGCGGCCTTCCTCCGAGGGTCTCCGTTGACGCAGCATTTCGCGCGGTCGTAGCGTCGCCGCCGCCCCGCCGATGAGCCACGAGAAGCCCGACGCCACACACGCGCGCGCGCCGCTCTCGATCCGTCGCGTCGGCGCGGTCTCTGCCGCGGGCGTCGGCCTCGACGCGCTCTGGCGCGCCACCCTCGCCGCGACGCCCCTCGCCGCCCCCGTCGACCGCTACGACACCCACGATTTCGCCGTGCGTAACGCGGCCCTCATCGCGCCGTCGATCTGGGCCGACATCGACGCGCTCTGGCCTTGCCTCGACCGCGCCACGCAGCTCGCGCTCGCCGCCGTCGACGACGCGCTCCGTGGCCAGGTGCTCTCCCCCGACACCGCCCTCTACCTCGGGACGAGCCTCGGTGGGGTGGTCGCGTGGGAGCCCTGGCACCGCGCCCTCACGCTCCGAGAAGCGCTTCCCGTCGCACCACCGCGCGTCGGCCACGACGACACCGCGCCCGCCGTGGCGCGCGCCCTCGGACTTCGCGGCGAGGTGGTCACCGTGAGCACCGCGTGTACCTCGTCGGCCGCGGCGCTCATGCAGGCCGCCGACGCGCTCCGGCTCGGCGAGGTCGACGCCGCGCTCGTGGTCGGCGTCGACGTGCTCTGCCGCTTCGTGCACGCGGGCTTCGATCGGCTCTGCGCGCTCACACCCGACACCGCTCCGCCCGCTCCCTTCGCGGCCGATCGCGCGGGCATGTGGCTCGGCGAGGCCGCGGCCGCGGTGCTCCTCACGCGCGACGGCCCCGCGGTGGCGCGCTACCTCGGCGGCGGAACCTCGGGCGACGGCGTTCACATGACCGCGCCCGACCGCACGGGCGCCGGGCTCGCGCGGGCCATCACACACGCGCTGCGAGAGGCGAACGCTTCGAACGCCGACGTCGCCTGGGTGAGCGCGCACGCGACCTCGACGCGCTTCAACGACGCGATGGAGGCGGCCGCGTTGCGTGCGGTCTTCGGTGACGCCGCGCCGCCTGTACACGGCTTGAAGCCCGTGACGGGGCACACCCTCGGCGCCTCGGGGCTCGTCGAGGTCGCGCTCTGCGTCGAGGCGCTCCGTCATCGCGTACGTCCGCCGACGCACACGCCGCGGGCGCGCGAACCCTCGCTCGCGTGGCTCACCGTCGACCACGCGCCGACGGAGATGCGAGAGGGCGTCGCGCTCTCGCTCAACGCCGCGATGGCGGGGCACAACACCGCGCTCGTGATCGGTGCCCCGTGAGCGACTTCGCGATCACCGCGTGGGCCGCACTCTCGGCCGCGGGCGAAGGGGCTCCGCACACGCCGCACTGGACCGAGGTCGACGGGGTGAAGACCTCGCGCATCACGGCCTCCATTCGCGCGCTCTGGCCCGCCGCGCCCGACCGCACGGGTCGCATGGACCGCGCGAGCGCCCACGCGCTGCTCGTCGCGCAGCGGGCGCTCACTCGCTCGGGGATCGAGGCCGATCGCGCGAGCTCACTCGCCGTCGTGGTGGGCACCGCGCTCGGGTGCGCGGAGGTCAACGAGCGGTATCACCGCGGGCTCGTGGAGCGCGGCTCCGAGGGGGCCTCGCCGATCCTCTTCGCGCAGACGATTCCGTCGGCGCCCGCGGGCGAGATCGCCATCGCGCTCGGCGTGAGAGGCCACGCGACGACCGTGATGGCAGGGCGCGCGTCGGCCGTCGCAGCACTCATCGAGGCGCGTCGCGCGATCGCGCTCGGTCGCGCAGAAGGAGCCCTCGTCATCGCGGGAGACACCCTCGGCCCCGACCGCGCGCGGTTGCGCTCTGAACGCGCGCAACCCGCTGCCGCAGAGGCCGTCGTCGCGCTCGTGCTCGAACCTGTCGACGCCGTACACGCGCGCGGTCGTGCGCCCCTCGCGACGCTCGAACACGCTTCAGTCCGCACGCACGACGGCGGCGATGACGCGCACCCCGACTGGCTCGGCGCGTCGGGCGCCGTGGAACTCTCCGCGTGGCTCGATGACCCCTCGCGCTCGGCGCGTTTCGAACACGAGGTCCGCTGCGCCTCGGGGCGCCTGGGCGAGCTGCGCCTGCGTCGCTGACGGCCGCGGAGCGCGTGTGTTATCACTCGCGCCGCGCTGGACGACACGCCGATGCTGCGCCCCCTCGAATGGATCGTACGCCTCGTCTTGATCGGCGCGATGTTCGTGTACTTCGGCGTCGGATCGCTGGTGCTGTCGTACGCGCTCCTGCCGCTCTCGCGCCGCGGCGTGAGCGACGAGCGTGAGCGCGTGCGCCGCGCGCAGCGCCTCATCAGCCGTGGATTCACGCAGTTTCACGCGATCATGCGGCACCTGCGGCTCATGCGGTACGACCCGCGCGAGGTGGCGCTGAGCCTCCCCGAAGGGCCCTGCGTGGTCGTGGCGAATCACCCCACCCTGGTCGATGTGACGGCCCTCGGCGCGGCCCTCGGCGGCGCGTGCACCGTGGTGCGCAGCGACCTCTTCGAGAACCCCTTCGTCGGACGGATCCTCCGCGCGTGCTGGCACATCGACGCGGGAGAGGGCGCCGCGATGTCGGGCGCCGCCGTGATCCAGGGCGCGATCGAGCGCATCGAGGCGGGCTTCCGCGTGCTGATCTTCCCCGAGGGGACGCGCTCGCCGCCCGGCGGCGTGAGGCGCTTCAGGCGCGGAGCCTTCGAGGTCGCGTGCAGGGCCGGCGTTCCCGTGGCCCTCGTGCTCGTGACGTGTACGCCGCCCACGTTGATGAAGGGGGTGCCGTGGTACGCGCTGCCCAAGCGCCTCGTGCGGCTCACGGTCGAGCCCCTCGCCGTGCTGCGCCCCGAGGACTTCGACGGCGACGCGCGGCGCCTCGCGAAGGCCGCGCAGGAGATGTACCGCGCGCGCCTCGACGCCTGGCGCGCGGCGCACCCGGAGGACGTCCCCGCGGCGTCTTCCGATGAGGCCAAAGAGGGAGTAGAAGCCTGAACCCGTGATGCAAGACCTCGAACTCGAAATGAAGCGGCTGATCGTCGAGTCACTCATGCTCGACAGCGTGCGCCCCGAGGAGATCGACAGCGCCGCAGCCCTCTTCGGCTCCGGCCTCGGCCTCGACTCCATCGACGCCCTCGAGCTCGCGATGGCCGTCGAGCGGCGCTACGGGGTGAAGCTCCGCGCCGACGACGAGAACAACCGCGCGATCTTCGCCTCGGTGCGCGCTCTCGCGGCCCACGTCGCGGCGCACCGTCCGGCAGGCAAATGAACCGCGAGCAGATCTTCGCCGAGATGGCCCGCACGCTCGTCGACCGCTTCGAAGTCGACCCCGACGCAGTGCGCCTCGACGCGAGGCTCTACGAAGACCTCGAGCTCGACTCCATCGACGCCATCGACATGGCCGTCAAGGTCAAGGAGATGACCGGCCGCCGCGTCGAGGAGCGCGAGCTCCGACGCATCCGCACGGTCGCCGACCTCGTCGACCTCGTCGCGAAGAACCTCCAAGGAGCGACATGACCCTCACGAGCGATTTCGTCATCGTCGGCGCAGGCCCCACGGGGTGCGCCCTCGGCACCTACCTCTCGAAGCGCGGCGCGAAGGTGACGCTCGTCGAGTCCGTCGAGCGGCCCGAGAGCGTCGTCGGCGAGTCGATGCTCCCTGGCTCGACGCTCATCTTCGAAGAGTGCGGCCTCGACATGAGCGGCTTCACCGTCAAGCACGGCGCCGTGTTCTGCCGAGGCGGCGCGTCGGTGCGCTTCGATTTCTCCGAGGCCGAGGCCGCTCGCTACAAGTGGTCGTGGCAGGTGCAGCGCGAGGTCTTCGACCTCCGCTGGCGCGACGCAGCCCGCGCCGCTGGTTGCCGCATCGTGTACGGCGAGGCGCGCGACGCCGACGTGGCCGCGCGACGGCTCGACACCTCCGCGGGCTCGCTCACGGGCGACAGGATCATCGACGCGGGAGGCCGCACCATGTGGCTCTCTCGCAAGCTCGGCCTGCGCGTGGGCGACGCGCGGCTCAAGAACGCCGCCATCGGAACGCGCTGCAAGGGCGTCAAGCAGCTCGCGCCCGACCAGCCCGGCGACATCACCATCTGTTGCATCCCCGGCGGCTGGATCTGGATCATTCCGTTCGGCGGCGGCCTGGCCTCGGCGGGCGTGGTGATGTCTCCGTCGTGTCCGCTCAAGGGCACCGCGGAGGAGCGCTTCAAGGCCGCCATCGCCATGTCGCCCGACGCGAGCGCGAGGCTCGACGGGGCCGAGCGGCTCTTCCCCTTCCGCGGCGTGCAGGACTACACCGCGACGTCGACGACGTTTCACGGCGACGGCTTCGCGCTCTGCGGCGACGCGGCGACCTTCATCGACCCGGTCTTCAGCTCCGGCGTGCTGCTCGGGCTCTACGGCGCGCGCCAGCTCGCGGCGGCCCTCGACGGCGGCGACCTCGACGCGTGGCAGCGCGAGTACTGCGACGGCGCGAGCGTGTTCCGCAAGGTCATCGACCACTGGTACGCCGACGACTTCATGACCGTCGCGCTCGCACCGCGCGAGCTCCAGAAGCCCTACCTGCGCATGGGGATCGTGACGCTCCTCGCGGGCGACGTGTACAACACCACGCGGCGCTCGCCGCACGACATGGCCGACCGCATGGGCGAGCTCGCCTCGATGGTGCGCACCTGGGAAGCCCATCGCGCAGCGCCTCCCGCGAGCTGAAGGGACTCCGCCCTACGCAGATGCGCGCGCTCGCGATCGCACTCCGCGTGCTCGCCACGCTCGCGTACCCCTTCGCGGTGTACCTCGGCGTGACCCGCTGGGGTCCGCGCGCCGTGGGCCTCGCCGTGCTCGTCGTCGCCGTCCCGCGCGCCCTCGTCGCCGCGAAGAACGCGCGCCGCGACGACCTCGCCCACGCGCTGCGCGTCCCCCTCACGATCGGCGCGCTGGCCTTGTGCGCTGCGGTGCTCCGTGACGCGCGCTTCATGCTCGCGATGCCCTCGCTCGTGAACGCCGCGATGCTCGCTCACTTCGCCTCGACGCTCCGCGGTGACACACCGATCATCGAGCGCTTCGCGAGGATGCAGGTCGCGACCCTCTCGGAGCCCGAGAGAGCGTGGTGCCGCAAGGTCACGGTGGCGTGGTGCGCGTTCTTCGCCGTGAACGCGCTCATCTCCGCAGCGCTCGCGCTCGCAGCGCCCGTCGCGTGGTGGGCGCTCTACACGGGCGCGCTCTCGTATGTGCTCCTCGGCGCGATGTTCACGGTGGAGTACGTGCTCCGCTCGATGCGCTTCAGGCGCTATGGGAGCGCACCCCACGACAGGCTCATGGCGAGGCTCTTTCCGCCCGTGACCGAGACGGCGGTGCGCGATGGATGAGCGCGCGTTCGAGGTGCGCGACGAGGCGCGGAGCGAGGCCGACGGCGTGGCGCGCGCGGACTTTGCGGTGCACGTCCCCGCGGGGCTCTGCTACTTCCTCGGGCACTTCGAGGGAGACCCGGTGCTACCCGCCGTCGCGCAGTTGAACAACCTCGTGCTGCCGCTCGTTCATCGCGCCTGGCCCGCGATGCCCCCGCTCCGACGCGCGACGAAGCTCAAATTTCACAAGCCCATCAGGCCCGGCGACGACCTCTCGCTGCGCCTCGAACACACACCCTCGCGCGCCGCCGTCACCTTCGTCATCGAGCTCGGAGGAGGCGTCGCCTCGGCGGGGACCCTCCATTTCGGAGAGGCTTCGCCGTGAGCGAGTTCAAGCCCTGCGTGCTCATCCCCACGTACAACAACCCCGCCACCGTGCGCGACGTCGTCGAGCGCGCGAGGGAGCACCTCCGCGACGTCGTCGTCGTCGATGACGGCAGCGGACCCGAAGCCCGCGCCGTGCTCGACGCCGTCGCCGCCGAGGGACTCGCGCACCTCAACCGACGCGCGCAGAACGGGGGAAAGGGAGCCGCCGTGAAAGACGGCTTCCGCGCCGCGCTCGAGCTCGGATACACGCACGCGCTCCAGGTCGACGCCGACGGACAGCACACCTTCGAAGACATCCCGCGCTTCCTCGACGCCGCGAGAGAGAGGCCCGACGCGCTGGTGCTCGGTCAGCCCGTCTTCGACGAGAGCGCGCCCAAGTCACGCCGCGCCGCACGCGAGATCACCCGCTTCTGGACCAACGTCGAGGCGGGCGGACCCGTGATCGCCGACCCCATGTGCGGCTTTCGCGTGTACCCGCTGCGCGAGGCCCTCGCATCAAACACCCGCGGCGACGCGATGGACTTCGACCCCGAGATCGCCGTGCGCATGGTGTGGGCGGGCGTCCCGGTGATCAACCTCCCGACGCGCGTGCGCTACATCTCGCGCGAAGACGGCGGCGTCTCGCACTTTCGCATGGTGCGCGACAACGCCCTCATCAGTTGGATGCACACGCGGCTCATGCTCACCCGCATCGCGCGCTTCTTCGTGCCGCGGCGCGAGGCGGCGCCGTGAGCGACGAGGCGCCGAAGGGCTGGCTCGAGACGCGCGAGAAGGGCGCGGTGCTCGGCATCCGCTTCGTCGTGTGGCTCTGCACGGCCTTCGGGCGCGGCCCCGCGCGGCTCTTCCTCGCGGCGCTGTGCGTGTACTACGTGGGGCTCCACGGGCGCGTGCGGCGGTGCTCGCGCGACTACCTCACGCGCGTTCGGGGAGCGGCCTCGCTCGGTGACGTGTACCGCCACGTGCTGACCTTCGCGCACTGCGCGCTCGATCGGTTCTTTCTGCTCAAGGGGCGGCGCGACCTCTTCACCATCGAGAGCCACGGCACCGAGCACCTCCGCGCGGCGCGTGAGGCGGGCAGAGGGGCCGTGCTCATCGGCGCGCACCTCGGGAGCTTCGAAGCGATGCGCGCCCAGGGGCGCAGCCGCGACTTCGCGGTCAACATCGTCGGGTACTTTCGCAACGCGAAGATGATCAACGCGGCGCTCCAGGCAGTGAACCCCGAGGCGTCGACGCGCGTCGTCGAGATCGAGCCCGAGGGCTTCGACTACATCCTCACGCTCAAGGAGCGCGTCGAGAAGGGCGAGTTCGTCGCGCTCCTCGCCGACCGCACGGGCCTCAACGCGCGCACCGCGGAGGTCGATTTTCTCGGAGGAAAAGCGCTCTTCCCCGTAGGGCCGTACCTGCTCGCGTCGTCGCTGCGGTGCCCGGTGTTCCTCACCTTCGGAGTCTTCACCGAGCCCGATCGCTACGACCTCTACTGCGAGCCCTTCGCCGATCCGCTCGTGGTCGATCGACGCGACCGCGAGGCAGCCCTCGCCGCGTGGGCGCGCCGCTACGCCGAGCGCCTGGAGCACTACTGCCGCCTCGCGCCCGACAACTGGTTCAACTTCTACGACTTCTGGAGGCCCTCGCCGTGAGCGCCTCCATCGAGCTCACCGTGCCCTTTCACGACGTCGACGGCCTGCGCGTCGTGTGGCACGGCAACTACTTCAAGTACCTCGAGCTCGCGCGCACCGAGCTCATGCGCGTCCACCACCTCGACGTGCCCGACCTCATGGAGCTCGGCCTTCACATGATGGTCGTCGACGCGCACTGCCGCTACATGCGTCCGTTACGCTACGGCGAGCGCGTGCGCGTGACGGCGCGCTTCGGCGACGTCGATCAGCGCATCGTGGTCACCTACGACCTCCACAGCGTCACGCACGACCGCCGCGTCGCGCGGGCGCGCACCGTCCTCGTCACCACCACGCCCGCCGGCGAGCTGCTCATGGAGACCCCCGATGCCATCCGTTCCCGCATCGTCGCGTAGCGCGCTCGCGCTGTCGCTCGTGGCCCTCTCGGCGCTCGCGTCGTCGCAGCCGCGTCGCCCTCCGCGCAATCGTCCGACCCGTACGCCCGTGACCGCGCCCGTCGCGCCCGCTGCGCCCGTGGCCGCGCCCGTGACGCTCGACGCGCTGCTCCGCCGCTTCGCCGCGGTGCCCGGTCTCCACGCGAGGTTTCGCGAAGAGAAGCGCGTGCAGCTCCTCGCCGCTCCGCTCGTGAGCGAAGGGACCCTCGACTACGCGCCGCCCTCTCGCCTCGTGCGTCGCACCACGAGCCCCGCGCCGTCGACCGTGCTCATCGAGGGCTCTCACCTCCGCTTCGGAGATGGCCGCGGAGAGCAGTCGATCGACATGAACGCGACGCCCGTGGTGCGACAGTTCGTCGACAGCTTTCTCGCGCTCGTGGCGGGCGATCGCGCGGCGCTGGAGCGGAGCTACGAGATCGATTTTCGCGTCCTCGACGCGCAGCGGCCCGAGGCGTGGACGCTCACGCTCCGCCCTCGCGTGGCGACGATCCAGCGCGTGTTCCGCGACATCGAGCTCCGAGGGACGGGCGTGATCCTCGACGCGATGACCCTGCGAGAGACGAGCGGAGACGAGACCTCGACGCGCTTCACCGAGGTCGACGCCGCACGCAGATACGCGCCCGACGAGGCCGCGCGCGTCTTTCGACTCTCGCCCTGAGACCTTGACGCGCTGATGCAACGACGAGAACGCACTCAGCTCATCGCGGGCTTCGCGCTCCTCGCCGCGATGGCGATCTTCTCCGCGCGACGGATGCGCGTCGGCAACGAGATCACCCATTTTCTCCCCGCGGGCGAGGACGCGCGCCTCGCGTGGGTCTCGCGCGCCGTGGCCGAGAGCGAGCTCTCTCGCACGATGGTGCTCGCCGTCGGAGCGCCCGACGCAGAGACCGCCGCGACCTCTGCGAGGGAGCTCGCCGATGCGCTTCGCGTGAACCCCGAGGTGGCGTGGCTGCGCGCGGGGGTCGATCCCTCGATGGAGCGCGCCTTCCATGACGTGTGGTTCCCGCGGAGGCACGCGTTCCTCTCCGATCGACCTGAAGAGGAACTCCCCGCGAGGCTCACCGACGCGGGCCTCGCCGACGCCGCGCGCGAGGTCAAACGCCAGCTCGCCTCCCCCGCAGGAACGCTCGTCGCGCGCGTCGGGGGGAGCGACCCGCTGCTCGGCTTTCTCACCGAGCTCACGCGGCTTCGAGGCGCGCAGGCGGGCGCTCTCACCCTGCGCGACGGGCAGTTCGTCTCCGCCGACGGACGCGACGGCGTGATCTTTCTCGCGACGCGTCACTCGGCCTTCGATGGCGCGCGACAGCGTCCCTTCATCGCCGCGATCAACCGCGCGTTCGAGCGCGTGAACGGCGCCCACGCACACGCGCTTCGCCTGCGACAGAGCGGCGCGCACCGCATCGCCGTCGCAGCGGAGGGGCAGATCCGCGGAGACACCGAGCGCATCTCGATCCTCTCGACCGCGGGCGTCATCGCGCTCTTCATGCTCATCCACAGGTCGTTGCGGTACCTCGCGCTCGCGTCGCTTCCGCTCGGCGCGGGGATGCTCGTCGCGATGACCGCGGGCCTCGCGGTGTTCGGCAAGCTCCACGGGCTCACGCTCGCGTTCGGCGCGTCGCTCATCGGCGTGTGCTTCGACTACCCGGTGTTTCTCATCAACCACCACACGCTGCGCCCCTCGCCCGAGGGTCCGCACGCGACGCTCATGCGCGTGTGGCCCGCCGTGCGGCTCGGCGCGCTCACGACGATGGCGGGCCTCGCGGGCCTCGCGTACACGAGCTTCCCAGGGCTGCGCGAGATCGCCGTGTTCGCCACCTTCGGCGTCGGTGGAGCGCTCCTCGCGACGCGCTACCTCGTGGCGCCGCTGCTCCCGAAGGAGCCCATCCCGGTGAAGTTTCAGCGCGCGCTGGCCGACGCCGTGACGCGCGCGGTCGACGTGCTTCGACGGCGGAGAGGGCTCGCGCTGGCGGTCCCGTTTACTGCGCTTCTGCTCTGCGTCGTGGGGATTCCGCGGGTGCGCTGGGTCGACGACGCGCGCGCTCTCACCGAGGTCGACCCCGCGATGATGCGCGAGGAGCGCGAGGTGCGCGCGCTGGTCTCGCGGCTCGACGAGGGGCGCTTCGTGATCGCCACGGGGGCCAATGACGAGGAGGCCCTCCAGCGCAACGACCGCGTCGCGATGCGCCTCGCCGATGCGCGCGCGGCGGGTGACGTGAGGGCGTTCCGGTCGCTTCACGCGATGCTGTGGTCACGCGATCTGCAACGCCGCAACGAGGACCTCGTGCGCGCCTCTCCTCACCTCGCCGAGAGGGCCGCCGCGGTCTTCGAACGCGAGGGATTTCGCGCGGGCGCGCTCGACGGATTCACCCGCGCGCTCTCAGAGCCCGCGCCCGACGCGCTCACCTGGGAGACGCTTTCTCGCACGCCTCTCATCGAGCTCGCGAGGCCGTTCCGTGTGCGCGTCGGAGAGCGCGTGGGGTATCTCACCTTCCTCGAAGGCGTGCGTGACGCGAGGGCCGTGGCGGCGCGCGTCGGTGACCTCGACGGCGTGGCGTACTTCGACCAGTCGCTCTTTCTCCGCGAGACCTACGGGCGATACCGCCGTCGCACGCTGGAGGTCATCGTCGCGGGACTCGGCGCGGTGCTCCTGATGCTGTTCGTTCGGTACCGTACGATCGGCACCTCGCTCGCCGCCTTCGCCCCATCGGTGCTCGCGGGAGCCACCGCGATCGCCGTGGTGGGGCTGCTCGGAATCCCCGCCAACCTCATGCACCTGCTCGGCTTGCTCATGGTGCTGAGCACCGGCGTCGACTATGGGATCTTCGTGGCCGAGACCACGCGGCACCCCGAGGCGACCTCCGAGACGCTGCTCAGCGTGACCGTGGCGTGGGCCTCGGCGCTGCTCTCGTTCGGCCTCCTCGCGATGTCATCGAACCCGTCGCTGCGCGCGATCGGGCTCACCACCGGCGTGGGGCTCACCTTCAGCATGCTGCTCGCCCCCGCCACGCATCACCTCCTCTCGACGCGGAGGTCATCGTGAAGCGATCGCTCTTCGCCGTGTGTCTCGCGCTCGCGTGCGCCTCTCGGAGACCGCCCGCGATGCCTGTCGTGACGCATCCGGGGACGCTGCTCCCCACGTCGGAGATCCGCGGCGCGTTCATGCTTCGGCAGCGCGTCGAGGCGCACTATCCCGGTCGCGACGTGTCCTTCGATGCGGTGCTCCAGAAGCAGGGAGACACGCTCACGCTGCTCGGCCTCACGCCCTTCGGCACGCGCGCGTTCGTGCTCCAGCAGCGAGGAACGGAGGTGAGCTTCACGTCGCACATGCCGGGTGAGCTCCCGTTTCCGCCGCGGTACATGCTGCTCGACATCCACCGCACGCTCTTCATCGGGCTCGGCCCCGCGCCCTCCGTCGACGGTGAGCGCAGGGGCACGAGAGATGGTGAAGAGATCCGCGAGGTGTGGCGCGCGGGGAGGCTCATGGAGCGTCACTTTCGACGTCTCGACGGCGTCCCCGCGAGCACCATCGACGTGCGCTACGAGGGAGGCATGGAGGGCGACACGCCCCCTCGCACGGTCGAGTTTCACAACGGCTGGATGGGCTACTCGCTGACGATCACGACGCTCGAATCACAGCGCCTCGACGGCGGCTGAAGGGCGCTCAGCCCGCGATGATCGAGGTGATCTGCGAGGCGACGCCGCTGACGGTGGTCTGATCGGACCAGGTGATCCCGGTGGCCTGGTTGATGGTGCAGCTCGGGTTCGTTGACGGGCACGACCAGCCGCCGCCGCGAACCGCGCTCGCGAGCACCGCGCTGCCGTTGACGATCTGGAAGCACGGCCCGCCCGAGTCGCCCGGCGCCGTGATCTGCCCGAACGTGTTGGGGTTGAAGTAGATCTGCGTGCCGCTGACGGAGCTCACCGAGAGGTTCGCCGTCGCGAAGGTTCCGCCGCCCGTGAGTCCGCCGCCGGGCGCGAAGCCCGTGATGCCGATGCCGTAGCACGAGAGCGTGGAGCCGAGGAGCGTCGAGGGCGCTGCCGTGTGGAGCGCGCGCCTGTAGCCCGTCGTCGTGAAGAGGATCTGCCCGAGCCGCGGGTTGGGGACGCGCGTGACGAAGGGCGAGCTCACGTGGAGCAGCACGAGGTCTCCCGTCGAGACGAAGCCGTAGCGGTCGACGGCGCGGCTCTGCGTGCCGAAGGTGACGCTGAAGTTGGGCGCCACCGAGGGGTCGATGCAGTGCAGGGCGGTGAGCACCCAGCGGTTGTTGAGCAGCGTGCCCGAGCAGCGGTTGGCGACGTTCACGAGGCCGAGCGACTCCTGCGTCGACGCGGAGACGGCGGTGCCGTTGACGATCTCGTCGGAGCCCGACGCGGTGGGATCGGCGTCGTCGACGGGCGCGCAACCCTGCGCGAAGCAGAGCGCGAAGAGCGAGAGGAGCGAGGCGCGGAGAGAGACGTGCGAGGTGTTCATCGGGGGCGGTGTCCTTGTTGGCGCCGTGTGTGGCGTGCCCGTCCCTTGAGCAGCGCGCGTGCCACGAGAGAAACCCCAGTGATCGCAGGGAGACGCGCGCGCCCCACGGATCGCGGAGCGTTGCACGCGTGTTACGGGTGGCGCTTCGG
>JBPOHC010000345.1:0-3166 GCA_052035985.1 Myxococcota bacterium
CGCGCGTTGAAGTACACCGCGTTGGTGAGCACCACGCGCGTCGAGGTCGTGATCTGTCCGCGCGGGATCAGCGTCGGGATGCGCGCCATCGTGAGCGTCGAGACGCGGTCGTTGATGGCGGTGCGGCTCCCCTCGGGGTTGCCGATGAAGTCGAGCAGCCGCACGCCCGCGCCGTAGTAGCCCGCGAGCGTGTCGAGGTACGCGGGGACGACCGTGAGCCCGCGCTGCGTCCAGAGGTCGTTGACGACGCTCAGCACCAGCGCGGGGCGGGGGACCGTGGGCTCCGGGTCGACGCGCGTGGCCTCGGCGGGGCGCCCTGCGAGCGCGAGCGACGCGGTGTTGAAGGCCGCGTGGACGCGCTCCGTGGGCAGGGTCGACTGCATCGCGGTGTCCATCTCGGTGCCCGTCGCGCCGACTGCGCCAGCGCGTGCC
Organism: Myxococcota bacterium; assembly: GCA_052035985.1. Classification (GTDB taxonomy): domain Bacteria; phylum Myxococcota_A; class Polyangia; order Polyangiales; genus CAISKJ01. The sequence goes on from JBPOHC010000345.1 coordinate 433, forward strand.
ATCGCCAGGGCGACCGCGACGCTGTAGGGCGAGAGCACCGTGTTGACGCCCGCGCGCGTCGCGGCGCGGTGGAGCGCGATGCCGAAGGCCACGTTGGAGCGGGCGAGGGCGGGCAGGTCTCCGCTCGGCGTCGTGATCCTCTCGCGCGTGGAGCGAAGCTCGCCCGGCGTGGGCGTCGAAGCGTCTGCGTCGGTCACCGCCGCGTCGCCGACGGGCGTCGTGCCGTCGTCTCCACACGCGGCGAGCAGGAGCGTCGAGGCGAGCAACCAGAGGCGAAGTTCACGGGCCATGAGGCACCTCACTGCGACGAGAGGTACCAACGCGCGTGCCACGAAGCGCCTTGGAGCTTCCACTCAGACCGCGCGCGCAAGCGGCCCCGCCGTGCATCCTTCGGTGCGCTGCGGCGTGACATACTCTGCCACATCGCGCGGACGGCCTTCGAAGCGCTCGATGGCTAGTAGCTTTCCACAGGGGATCTGAAGGGTTCCGCGTGCCTCACGTCGGCCGCACGAGGAGGGGCAGCTTGTCGGCGTTGACGGCCAAGGGAGAACTGCACAAAACCTGACGAAGAGCCGATGTCGTTGACGTTGAGCAAGCGCAACGCAATGTGAGGGCTCTGGGCGAAAGCCGTCACAGATCTTCACATGCGCGCCGCGAGCGCGATGGGAACGAAAAACGTTGGGGGCCGCGCGCGGGGCGTACGGTAGGCTCCCGCCGTGTCAGGCGATTCCGATTCTTCAGCCGGAGCTGAGCCAGAGCTTCGGGAGCGCGACTTCGGAAGTAAGGTGTGTGTGTTTGTTGCCCTGCTCAGCGCGCTCGCGTTCGCGCTTCGCGTCGCAGTGTCGTTCGACGGACCCGCCGACGTCGACACCATCAACTTCGGCCTCTCGGCGTGGCGCTTCGACCTGCTCGACCACCAGCCGCACCCGCCGGGCTACCCGGGCTATGTGATCTGGCTGAAGCTCCTGCACGCGACCCTCCCGCGCACGGCGCCCATCGCGCTCGCCGTCTGGGGGAGCCGCATCACGAGCGCGCTCTGCACTCCGGCCGCGTGGTGGGCCGCGTCTTCGATCGCCCGCGCAGACGGCGCTCCGAAGCGCCGGGCCGACCGGCTGGGCCTCGCCGCAGCCGCGCTCGCGACCGCACACCCGCTGCTCTGGTACAGCGGCTGCGACGGTCAATCACACGCCGCCGAGGCGCTCGTCACCTTCGCCCTCTTCGGCCTCGGCGCCCGCGTGTACGCGCGTCCCTCCGCGACTCGTCTCGCGTTCCTCTCCTTCGCCGTCGCGCTCTCGGCCTCGCTGCGCCCGACGGTGGCGCTCGTGGGGCTGCCGCTCGTCGCGTGGATCGCTCGCCCGCGGCCCCGCAGGGAGTGGATCCTCGCCGCGGTCGCGTTCGCCGCGGGCGTGGTCGCGTGGTCCGCGCCGCTCATCAAGGTCTCGGGCGGTCTCGCGCTCTATCAAAGGGTCAACCGGGCGCTCGTCGGCGACATCTTCATCGCCAACTACAGCGTGCTCAACCTCTTCACGCGGCCCCGCAACGTCGTTCAGAACGTCGTGATCACGGCGATGAGCTTCGCGTGGGCCGCGCTCCCGCTTCCGTGCTGGACGCGCGGACGCTTCGCGCTCGCCCGTCCGATGGGCCTCGCCGTCGTCCTCGCGACGGCGTTCTACGCCAGCGTGTACACCGCCGAGGCGGGCTACTTCTCGGGCGTCGCGGCGCTCTTCTGCCTCGCGCCCGTGAGTTGGAGCGAGGCAGACGACACGCGCCTCCGAAGTCGACTCGTCGCCACGCTGCTCGCGTGCGCAGCGCTGTTTCGGGTGGGCCCTACGCGGGTGGAGTTGCCCGGGCTGGCGGGGGCCACCCTGCGCGCGCCGACGTTCGCGTATCTGGCGCAACTCGATGAACTACACCAGCGGTATCGCGAGCAGGTGTGCGCTCCCATCGAGGGGGCGAGCGCGCTCGTGATTACCGACAACCCCAACACGACGATCAGTCGCGCGCTGCCCCTGCGTTGTCCGCACGTGGCCGTGGGCTGGTACATGTTCCGACCGCCGGTGAACCCGCGCCTCGACCACTGGCAGATCTTCTACGCCGACCGGATGGACACCCTCCCGACGCCCGTCCCGTTCGAAGCGGGCCCTCCCGCGCAGGGAGCGGTGGCGTTTCCGGTGCGCTGGGTGATCGTCGCTCCCGATGCGTCGACTCAGTTTCGTGAGGTCGTGCGATCGATGGCGCGGTGCGCGCCTGCGCCACCTCCGCCGGACTCCGATGCGAGGTTCTATGCGGCGCGGTGCCTCCCAGCGCTGACCTTCGGGCAGAACCTGCTCCGCGTGCGCGCGGAGTGACCCTTCGCGCGATGATGACGCGATCGAGGAGACCTGCTTCGCGCGCGGAGTGACCGCTCGCCGAGGTCGCGACGTCACCACCCAGACTCCCGCGGCTCGACGGGAGCAGCACCCCGTCGGCGTGGCTGCGGATTGTGTGCGAGCCACGCTCGCCAGTGCGCTTCCACAGGTCGGCGTCATCGACGATCGTGCGCACTGCACCAACAAGCTCGAAGGCCGTTTCAACACTGTGAAGAATGTCGCATAGTCCCGCAGGTCGGAGTGAACGGACCCTCATCGACCCTATCGTGGCGCCGCGCTCGCGCCCCTTCCCGTGAGAAGCATGAAAGACACGCAACGCGCGAAGCAATTCTCTCTCATCGCCAGTGTCTTTGTGCTGGTCACGT
>JBPOHC010000664.1:0-1767 GCA_052035985.1 Myxococcota bacterium
CGAGGCAGCGACGACGACGTGCGCACCTTCGCCACGGTGCTCGGCGTTCAGTACAGCCGCGTGGGCCCGGCGGAGTTCACGCACTCGAACATCCTCACGCTCCTCGACGCGCGCGGCGTCGTCGCAGCACAGCTCGAGGGGCTCCAGCAGCCCGTCGAAGATTTCGCGCGCAGGGTCGAAACGGCTGCGCGCTGACCCTGTATTTCCAGCATGTTTTGCGCGCCGCGCGCGAGGTCTGCGTGCGCCATGAGAAGGGTCATGAGATGCGCGCGGAGCCTCTTCCCAAACGAGGCGCAATGGCCTAAACGGCACCCACACGAAGGAGTTCCAAGATGAAACCGACGATCGTGCTGTTGACTCTCGCGCTCGCGGCGGCCACGGGCTGCAAGCCTCCGCCCTCGACGCCCGCCACCACCACCGAGCCCGCGATGGCGCCCACGACGCCCGCGACGCCCGAAGCCGAGGCCCAGCAGATCTTCTCGGGCCGCTGCTCGCCGTGTCACGGCGCGACCGGCGGCGGCGACGGCGCGGCCGCGGCTGCGCTCACCCCGCGCCCGCGCAACTTCCACGACGCGGCCTGGCAGACGTCCGCCACCGACGATTACATCGAGAACATCATCCGCGTCGGCGGCGCGGCCGTGGGCAAGAGCGCCGCGATGCCCGCGAACCCCGACCTCGCCGCCAAGCCCGCCGTCGTCACCGCGCTCCGCACGATGATCCGCGGCTTCCGCTGAACCCGCAGTCTCTCCCGCGACCGTAAAAGGCGCCTTCCGCTCCACCGGAACACGTCTTCCGCTCCACCGGAACACGTCTTCCGCTCCCTCCATCCCGCTACGACGGCACGCCCTCTTCGAGCAGCGCTTCGAGCGCGCCGAGCTCGAGGATCCGCGGGATCACGGAGCGAAACACCTCGCAGTACGGGCTCCTCCCGTCGACGTGTCCGTCGCGGCGAAAGAGCAGCAGCGGACATCCACCAGCGCACGAGCTCTTCCACGCGCAGCGCGCGCACTCGTCGACGGGCGCCCTGCGACGAAAGTCACCGAGCTGCGTGAGCGACGGCGCCACCTCGACGAGCGACGCCCCCGCCGCGAGCGGACGCGCGCCCTCCTCGTGCAGCGCGGCGTGGCAGGGCGACACGCGGCCGCGGTCTGACACCGCGAGGTAGCTCTCTCCCGCGCCGCACGCGCGCGTGATGGGACGCGTGAGCTCCAGGTCGCAGAAGCGGTGCGTGCGACGGAACGACGGCGCCACGGGCATCCTCCGCTCGACGCGCGCGTAGCACTCCGCGAACACCGCCTGCACGCGCGCGAGGGCCTCGCCTTCGAGCATCGAGGAGCGCTCCGTCGTCACGCTCGGCGCGCGTCGCAGCGACACCACCGACGACCGCTCGCTCCACCCCGCGCCGCGGTGATCGAGGAGGGCCGCGCCGCCGTCGAGGTCGCGCACGAGCGAGTAGCGAAACCCGAGCGAGCGATCGAGGAAGAAGTCCGTGAGCGACGGCATCTGATCGAGGTTCGCCGCGGCCACCGTGGCGAGCATGTACGGCGACACGCCGCCCGCGACGAGGCGGTCGATGCCCGCGATCACGCGTTCGAACGAGCCTCCGCCGCCGACCGCGGGGCGCATGGCGTCTTGCGCCTCGCCGACGCCGTCGAGCGAGATCGAGACCGAGACGCTGTTCGCGACCATCCACGCCGCGGCGTCGTCGGGCACCACCGTGCCGTTCGTGATGATCGCCGCGGTGAGCGTCGCGCCCTCGCGCGCGAG
>JBPOHC010001148.1:0-9330 GCA_052035985.1 Myxococcota bacterium
ACCGTCGCGATGATGATCGAGCGCCTCGACGCGCCCGTCTCACACGCGTCTCGCAAGCTCGTGGTCGGCGCGCATCGTCTTTGGAACAATGCTCGCGTGAAACCCGAGAGCCTTGTCGAACCGATGCTCGCTCATCAGGCCAGGCTGCTTGCTGGCGCCGTCTCTCTCATCGTCGCCCACGACACGATGGAGATCGACCTCACGGGGCGCTATCAGACCGAGGACGCGGGGCCGCTGCGCTCCTCTCACGCGTGCGGGCATCTGTTGCACTGGTCGCTCGCCATCGATCCGACGACGCGGCGACCGCTCGCCGCCATCGCCTGCAACGTGTGGACGCGTTCGATGGAGACGCGCAAAGGCGACTCCGCCTCCAGGCCCCTCGAGGAGCGCGAGAGCTTCAAGTGGCAGCGCGAGATCGAAGCCTGCTCCAAGGAGCTCGAAGGGGCCGCCGTCGATGCCGTGCTCACGCACGTGTTCGATCGGGAGGGCGACACGCATGACAACTTCCTCTACGCGCTCGACAAGCAACGCCGGATCATCACGCGCGCCCAGCAGGAGCACTCGATCGCCGAGGGGCCCGGGACGCTCCGCGAGTTCTTCGCGACGGAAGGCACCTGGGAGCGCGAACCGATCTGCACGCGCGAGGTGCCGACCAAGGCGAGCGAGGCGGCGATGAAGGAAGCGCGCAAGAAGGGGCGCGCGGAGGTCCAGACGGTTCGTAACGCGCTGACGAAGATGGGCGGACATCGCGAGGCGTCGCTTCGCGTGCGCTGGGCGCAGGTGACGCTGATGCCCGACGCACACAAGAAGAAGTCGACGCGGCGTCGATCCGCGAAGGTGTGGGCGGTCCAGGTGCTGGAGCAGAATGTTCCCTCGTTCGTCGAGCCGTTGGAGTGGATGCTGTTGACGACGGTGCCCGTGGCGACGCTCGACGACGCGCTGTGGGTGGTCGATGGGTACCGCGCTCGCTGGCCCATCGAGCCGATGCATACGGTGCTCAAGACGGGCCTGCATGTGGAAGCGCAGAGCGTGAAGGACGTGTCCTCGGCGCGGCGTCTGCTCTCGGTGTTGTTGCCCGTGTCGCTGCACCTGATGCGGTGGGCCTACGGCTGGCGCGAGACTCCGCAGGAGCTCGCGAGCGCGCAGGTGCCCGACGCGGTGGTCTCCGCGCTGAAGACCGCGTGTCGGTACCACCAGCTTCCGCTGCCGCGTCGTGCGTGGACGGTCAAAGACGTCGTGCTTCGCCTGGCAGCTCTCGGGGGCTACGAACGCCGTCCCGATCGAACGCCGGGGTGGCTCGTGCTCTGGCGCGGGTGGCGTGAACTCTTGCGCTTCTGGCGCATCGCGCACTTCGTCGAAAACGCGGCGCCGCATGAACTCCCCGGCAAACCGCCGCCGGATCCCTCATGGAAACCAAGGGGATCGTGGGATGTGTGCCGAACGGAGCCGATCCTCGGGGGTGAGGGCGCGCGGCAGCGCGGAGAGGGGGCGCGCGACTGCGGCTACTGGAGGATGGGGAGCGAGTGCGCCTTCGACGCGGCCGCGACGAAGGTCGGGATCTTGTCGAAGTTGAGGTAGCGGTAGACCTTGTCGGCCTTCGACTGGAGGTCACGCGCGTAGGTCAGATACTCCTCGGGCGTGGGGAGGCGACCGAGCATCGAGGCCACCGCGGCGACCTCCGCCGACCCGAGGAACACGTTGGTGTCCTTGCCGAGGCGGTTGGGGAAGTTGCGCGTCGACGTCGAGACCACCGTCGCGCCCTGGAGCGCCTGCGCCTGGTTGCCCATGCAGAGCGAGCACCCCGGCATCTCGGTGCGCGCGCCGGCGCCCGCGAACTGCGCGTACGCGCCCTCGTCCATGAGCTGCGACTGATCCATGCGCGTCGGGGGGGCGATCCAGAGGCGCGTGGGCACGGGCTTCGCGAACTTCTGGAGCAGCGATGCCGCCGCGCGGAAGTGACCGATGTTGGTCATGCACGAGCCGATGAAGACCTCGTCGATCTTGGTGCCCGCGACCTCCGACAGCTTCTTGATGTCGTCGGGATCATTGGGGCACGCGAGCAGCGGCTCGGTGATCTTGTCGATGTCGATCTCGATGACCTTCGCGTACTCGGCGTCGGCGTCGGGCTCCATGAGCGTGGGGTTGGCGAGCCACGCCTCCATCTTGCTCGCGCGGCGCTCGAGCGCCGTGGCGTCTTGATAGCCGTTCGCGATCATCGAGCGGAGGAGCGTCACGTTCGAGCGGAGGTACTCCGCGATGGGCTCCCTGCTGAGCCGCACGGTGCAGCCCGCGGCGGAGCGCTCGGCCGTCGCGTCGGCGAGTTCGAAGGCCTGCTCGATGGTGAGGTTCGGGAGCCCCTCGATCTCGATGATGCGGCCGTTGAAGACGTTCTTCTTGCCCTTCTTCGCCACCGTGAGGTCGCCCGTCTGGAGCGCGGCCCACGGGATCGCGTTCACGAGGTCGCGCAGCGTCACGCCGGGCTGCATCGCGCCCTTGAAGCGCACGAGCACGCTCTCGGGCATGTCGAGGGGCATGATCCCGAGCGCCGCCGCGAAGGCCACGAGCCCGCTGCCCGCGGGGAACGAGATGCCGAGCGGAAAGCGCGTGTGCGAGTCGCCGCCGGTGCCCACCTGATCGGGCAGCAGCATGCGGTTGAGCCACGAGTGGATGATCCCGTCGCCGGGCCGAAGCGCGACGCCGCCGCGCGTGTGCATGAAGTCGGGCAGGGTCTTCTGCGTCTCGATGTCGACGGCGCGGGGATAGGCCGCCGTGTGACAGAACGACTGCATCACGAGGTCCGCCGAGTAGCGCAGACAGGCGAGCTCCTTGAGCTCGTCGCGGGTCATGGGGCCGGTGGTGTCTTGCGAGCCGACGGTCGAGGTCACGGGCTCGCAGTAGGTGCCCGGACGCACGCCCGCGACGCCGCACGCGCGGCCGACGATCTTCTGCGCGAGGGTGAATCCCTTGCCCGTGTCCCTGGGCTGCACGGGCAGGCGGAAGGTCTCGCTCGCGCCGAGGCCGAGGGCCTTGCGCGCGCGCGCCGTGACGCTGCGGCCGATGATGAGGGGGATGCGCCCGCCGGCCTGCACCTCGTCGAGGAGCACCTGGGTCTTGAGCTCGAAGGCGGCGACGGTCTCGCCCGCCTCGTTCACGACCTTGCCCTCGTAGGGATACACGGTGATGACGTCGCCCATCGCGAGCTTCGCCACGTCGCACTCGATGGCGAGGGCGCCCGAGTCTTCCATCGTGTTGAAGAAGATCGGGGCGATCTTGCCGCCGAGCACGAGGCCGCCCGAGCGCTTGTTGGGCACGTGGGGGATGTCATCGCCCATGTGCCACAGCACGGAGTTGGTGGCCGACTTGCGCGACGAGCCGGTGCCCACGACGTCGCCCACGTAGGCGATGGGGTGTCCCTTCTTCTTGAGCTCGGTGATCTGCGCGACGGCGTTGGTGATGCCTTCGCGGGGGTTCTTGAGCATCGCGACGGCGTGCAGGGGGATGTCGGGGCGGCTCCACGCGTCGGTGGCCGGCGAGAGGTCGTCGGTGTTGGTCTCGCCCACGACCTTGAAGACCGTGACGGTGATCTTGTGGGGCACCGCGGGGCGCGAGGTGAACCACTCGGCCTTCGCCCACGAGTCGAGCACGGCCTTCGCGTTGGCGTTGCCGCTCTCGGCCTTCTTCGCCACGTCGTCGAAGGCGGCGAACACGAGGAGCGTGCGAGAGAGCTGCTTCGCGGCCACGGCGCCGAGCGCGGCGTCGTCGAGGAGCTCGATGAGGGGATCGACGTTGAAGCCCCCGAGCATGGTGCCGAGGAGCTCGGTGGCCTTCACGCGGTCGATGAGGGGCGACGAGGCGCTCCCGCGGGCGATGTCGGCGAGAAAGGCGGCCTTGACCCTCGCGGCGTCGTCGACGCCCGCGGGGACGCGGTTCACGAGCAGGTCGAGGAGGAAGGACTCTTCACCCGCGGGCGGCGCCTTGAGCAGGGCCACCAGCGCGGTCACCTGCGCGGCGTCGAGCGGGAGGGGAGGGACGCCCTGTTCAGCACGCTTCGCTACGTGCTCGCGATAGGCATTCAGCATGACACTTCTCCGTCTCGGGCAGCGGCTTGCGCGGGGTGATGCCTGCGGGGTGATGCGCTCCGCGGCGTTCCGCTTCGGTCTGCCTTCGACGCTGCGGAACCTAACGCAGAGATCCCATGCGCGGAATTGGATAGTTTCGATGGTATCGATGCTATTTCTGCATGGATGGATCTGTTGCTCCTGCGGTCGTTCCTCGCGGTGGCGGAGCACCGCACGATCACGCGCGCGGCGCGGGCCCTGGGGCTCACGCAGCCCGCGCTCACCCGTCGCCTCCAGCTCCTCGAAGAGGACATCGGCGCGTCGCTCTTCGAACGCAGCCGCCGCGGGATGAGCCTCACCGACGCGGGTCGCCTCGTGGCCGACGAGGCCCGCGCCCTGGTCTCTCGCTACGCCTCGATGCAGGAGCAGGTGCGCGCGCGGTCGAGCCTCGAGACCGGCGTGGTGCGCATCGGCGGCGGCGCGACGGCGGTGTCGTTCCTCGTCCCGCAGGCCATCGCGCGCTTTCAGAAGCAGTACCCCGGCGTGCGCTTTCACGTGCGCGAGGAGGGCAGCCGCGAGGTCGAGGCCGACGTGCGCGACGAGCGCATCGAGCTCGGCATCGTGACCCTACCCGTACACTCCCGTGAGTTCGAGGTGGTCCCCCTGCGGCGCGATCGCATCGTGCTCGTGGCCGCGCCCGATCATCCCCTCGCCCGGCGCCGACGCGTCGACGTGAAGGACCTCGCGGGCCACGCCTTCGTGGGCTTCGAAGCGGGCAGCGCGATCCGTCAGCTCATCGACACGGCGCTGCGCGAGGCCGACGTCGAGGTCAACGTGCAGATGGAGCTCCGCTCGATCGCGGCCACGCTCGAGATGGTGGCGCACACGCAGAGCCTCGCGTTCGTGAGTCAGCTCGGCGTCGAGGGGCGCGACACGGGCGTCGAGGTCGTCGAGGTGCGCGGGCTCACCATTCACCGCAGGCTCGCGGTGATCAGCAAGCTCGGTCGCCCGCTCTCGCCCGCGGCGAGCGCGTTCTCAGCGCTCTTGAAGTAGGCGTCGGCCGTCGCCGGGCGCGCGGTCGCATCAGAGGTCCCACCCCACGAAGCCCGAGGCTTGAATCGCGTAGGCCCACGAGAGGCCCGTGACGAAGACGCTGCCCACGGAGCCCTGCACGCCGAGCGAGAGGCGTCGGTAGTGCCCCGTGAGCCACACCTCGAGCAGCAGCGGGAGCCTCAACGCGGGGTCGGGCACGACGCGCAGCACCATCGGGGACACGAGGCTCGCGGCGACGCTCACGTAGTCGTTGCGCCAGCGTCCCACCAGCGCGGGCGTGAAGCTCACCGCGCCCGCGAGCGAGATCAGCGGCACCGTGAGGCCGCCCGCGAGCGAGAGGTCGACGCCCCAGCCCATGCGCTCTCCCACGAGCGTGCGGCGCGTCGCGATGGAGCCTCCCACGGCGCTCGCGGGGAGGTGCCACTCGATGGCGAAGCCGAAGCGCTCGGAGAGCCACGCGCCCGCGGAGAGCTCGGGGGTGCCGAAGGTCGCAGACACGACGCGTCCGGGGATCGGCGCGCGCAGCGTGAGCGGATCGGCGCTGCACTCCCTCGGGCAGAAGAGCACCGCGGGGAGCGCGAGCGCGAGGGTCGACGTTCGGCGCGCGGCGTTCATCGCAGGAGCGTCACGTTGTGAAAGGTGCCCGTGGCGAGGCTCGCCGTGGCGTCGGCGTCGCGGCGCAGCACGCTGTCGAGCCACAGGTCGAGGACCGTGAGCGCGTCGCGCCGCGTCTCGGCCCTCGCGTCGGCCGTCGGCGGCCGCGGACCGTCGCTCGCGAGCTCGTCGCCCGTCGTGTTGTCGGTCCACGCGTAGTGGTTGAGCGCGTCGACCTGCGCGTAGAGCTTCGGGTCTTCGAAGACCGTCGTGAAGGCGCCCTGCACGCGCGTGAGCGCCGTGGGCACGTCGGCCGTGCCCGCCATGAGGAGCGCGTTGGCGCCGCGGCGCGCGCGGATGGCGTCGTAGTCCGCGTCGGCGGGGTACGCGGCGAGGACGGCCACCGCGCTGAAGTCCGTGTAGTGCGCCCACTGACGCGCGGCCACGACGCCGCCGAGGCCGTGGCCCACCACCGCCGCGGGGGCCGAGGAGTCGATGGCGCCGCGGAGCGTCCCCGACTCCGCCGCGGCGTCGCGCACGGCGCGGAGCGCGAGCACGGCGTGGTCGGCGTCGAGCATCGCGAGGTTGAAGGGGTGGTCGGGCAGGATCACCACGTAGCCCCGCGTGGCCATGTGCGCCGCGAGCCAGCGATAGCGCACGCGCGTGACGGCCGCGTCTTGCACGAACACCACGGCGGGGTACGGCGCGCTCTCGGCCTCGAGGCTCCCGTCGACGCGCGCGGGGAAGATCACCTGCACCTTCAGCGCGTCGGTCACCCGCGCCTGCGCGGTGAAGTCGACCAGGGCGGCGCCGCGGGGCCCGTCGTACCCGAGCACGCCCGCGCGCGTGGGATCAGGCGGCGTGACCATCGCGCCGGGCGCCGTGGGGTACGGCGAGCACGCGCAGACGAGCGCCGCGACGAAGCCGAGCCGGGTGAACGCGCGTGCCATGCGACGAGCGATTCTGGAGGAGTACGCGCGAAAGGTCACGACGCGAAGCGACGCCTCCGCCACAGACGCGCGGCGGCCGTGAGCTGCGACGCGAGGATCACCGCGAGGCAGACCCACGAGAGGGCGGTGTAGCGCCCGGTGATCTTCGCCTCGTTCCACCCGTGGTCGTCACGGAGCCTGGTCATGTCGCCCCGCTCGGCGAAGGCGCCGTCCCAGGGGATGAGCTCCCAGTCGCGCGCGGCCGCGCGCCAGAAGAGGAGCGCAGACACGAAGCAGCACGCCCCGAGCGCGAGCGCGACCCAGCGGAAGCTCGCCCAGCGGAGCCGCGGCGGCATCTCGCGGTGCGCGAGCGCCATGAGCAGCGCGCCGAGCACGAGCTCTCCGCCGCAGCCCATGAACACGATGAGCGCGTCTTGCGCGTCGTCGCTCAACCCCCACGTGCAGAAGAGCGACGCGAGGCCGTAGGCGCCGCACACGACCGCGGGCGCCCAGGTCTTCGCGCGCGCCGACGCCCACACGCCCGCGCCGCTCAGGGCGAGCACCACCGCGTGCACGAGGAGGTTCCTCCCCTCGAAGGTCGGCGTGAAGCCGATGGGGAGCGGGATCGCCATCCGCCCGCACGCCCACGCGGCCGACGCGTGGCCGAGCTCGTGGAGCGAGACGCGTATCCCGTGGAGCAGGAGGTTCCCGAGGCCCGTCGATCGCACCAGCGCCACGACGGCGAAGGACACGGGGACGCCCAGGAGGCACTTTCGCAGCGTGAATCCGTCGTCGTCGGGCGCGTCGGGATCGACCTTCGGAATGGGCACCGCCACCGCCTCGGTGACCGACACGGGCACCGCGGGCGGAGGCTGCTTCACCGCGACCACGGCCTCGGTGCGGGGCTTCGTGCGAGGCGCCGCGGCGTTGATCGCGCGCATCGCGGCGAGCGACGCGAGGGGCGCGAAATGCCCTTCGCAGTAGGGGCAACGGAGCAGGTGCGGCGCGCTCGGGGCCTCCGCGTACGGCACGCTCACGAGGCACACGCCCGGACACCGCGGGCACAGCGGCGCGTCGGGCGCGGCGGCGGGGAGCTCGTCGGGGATGTCCCTCAGATCGCGCGAGGTGTTGAGCACCTGCGCGAGCTCTCCCGCGTCGAACCAGGCGCCGTTGCACTTCGGGCAGAGGTCGAGCGTGGTGACGGCGTCGAACGCGAAGGGCTCGAACGCCACCTGACAGCGCGGGCATCGAGGCGCGACGGTCATCGGCCGAGCGTGTCGAGCACGAAGCTCTTATTGCCCGAGTGCTTCTGGCTCCCCACCACGATCGCGACGGTGTCTCCGTCGCGCGCCTCGAGCGTCTCGCGGGCGATCGCTTCGGCCGCGTGCAGGGCGTCGTTGGGGTTCGAGGGCATCGCCGCGCACACGGGGATCACGCCCCACTGGAGCGCGAGCCGCTGCGCGATGGCCTCCGTCGGCGTGACCGCCACGATGGGCGCCGCGGGGCGGAACTCGGCCACGAGGTCGGCCGTTCGCCCCGAGTGCGAGAACACCACGATGCCCGCGAGCGTGGCGTGGCGCGAGGTGATCGCCGCCGAGGCCGCGCAGGCGCTCGCGAAGTCCCATCCGAGCGACTGCGGCGCGTGGGCGACCAGCGAGCGGTAGAGCGCCGACGACTCGATCTCACGGATGATGGAGTCCATCATCTTCACGGCCTCGACGGGGTACCTGCCCGAGGCGGTCTCGCCCGAGAGCATGAGCACGTCGGTGGCGTCGAGCACGGCGTTGGCCACGTCGGCGGCCTCGGCGCGCGTCGGACGCGGCGAGCGGATCATCGAGTCGAGCATCTGCGTCGCGGTGATCACCAGCTTGCTGCGCTCGTTGGCGAGCCTGATGGCCTCCTTCTGCACGACGGGGACCTTCTCGGGGCCGAGCTCGACGCCGAGGTCGCCGCGCGCGACCATGATCCCCTCGCAGCGGTCGATGATCGCGACGAGGTTCTCGACGGCCTCGGGCTTCTCGATCTTCGCGATGATGGGAATGCCCTCGCCGATGAGGGCGCGCGCCTCGTCGAGGTCGCTCGGGCGACGCACGAACGAGAGCGCGAGGTAGTCCACGCCGAGCTCCATCGCGAGCTTCGCATCGACATGATCTTTGGGCGTGAGCGCGGGCACCGAGAGGCGCGCCCCGGGAACGTTGATGCCCTTGCGATCGGAGAGCGTCCCGCCCACCTCGACCACACACACCACGTCTTCGCCGCTCACCTCTTTCACGCTGAAGCGCAGGAGCCCGTCGTCGAGGAGCACGGCGTCACCGGGCCTGAGGTCGTTGGCGAGCGGATAGGTGCACCACACCTCCGTGGCGTCTCCCTTCACGGCGCGCGTGGTGAGGGTGAAGGTCTGCCCGTCGACGAGGTTGACGGGGCCTCCCGCGAAGGTGCCGCAGCGGATCTTCGGCCCCGAGAGGTCGCCGAGGATGGCGACGTGACGGCCCGCGCGCTTCGCGGCCTCGCGGATGTTGACGACGGTCGCGCGGTGCTCGTCGGCGAGTCCGTGCGAGAAGTTCACGCGGAAGCCGTTGACCCCCGCGGCCAGGAGGGCGTCGAGCATCGCGGGCTCACGGCTGGCGGGTCCCACCGTGGCGAGGATCTTGGCGTTTCGCATGCGCGCGAGTGTCTCACCGCGCGCGGTGGCGGGG
>JBPOHC010001033.1:0-30409 GCA_052035985.1 Myxococcota bacterium
TGCGGTCGATGCCGATGCGGGCGATCCAGACGCACACGGCCGCGTTGAGCAGCGCCCAGCCGAGGAAGGGGACGACGCCGAGCGGCGCGTGGGCGACGCGCATCCAGGCCTCGCTGAGGAGGTAGGCCGCGAGCCCGAGCGACACGCCGGCGATCGGGCCGCGGAGGAAGGGCCGGCTGAAGCCGAGGCCGACGAGGCCCACCGCGACGCCCATGTTGGCGAAGGGGAGCCACGAGTGCCAGCCCGCGCCGAGGACCAGCGAGTCCCACGCGGCCGCGGGGCGCATCGCGAAGTCGATCCCGGGCACGCGGTGCGAGACGAGGCGCGGGAGGAAGAAGCCGCCGACGCCCGTCACGAAGGCCGGGAGCAGCCAGCTCCAGGTGAACTCACCCCGCTTGCGGCGGATGCGCCAGGCCACCAGCGCGGCGAGCGCGCCGAGGAAGGCCAGGCGTGTGACGCCGGTGTGCCAGAGAACGTTGGCGGCGGCGTTGGCGCCGCTCACGATGCCGGCGCCGTAGAGCTCGGGCTCGCTGCCGCCGTGGGCGGGGCGCGACGCGGAGGCCTTGAGCACGGCCTCGACGGCGTCGGGCTCGCTCACGCCGAGCGACACCACCAGCGCAGCGACGCCGGCGACGTGGGGCGCGGCCATCGAGGTGCCCGACCACGCGGCGAACTGCTCGCAGCGGTTGCGGCCGTTCTCGCAGATCGTCTGCTGGAGGATGCGAACACCCGGCGCCGCGATGTCGACCTCGGGTCCGCGCGACGAGAAGAACGCGATCTGGTCGCCCTCGTCGATGGCGCTCACGGCGAGCGCGCCGGGCTCGTTGGCGGGGCTCTCGACGTAGCGTCCGTTGTTGCCCGCGGCGCACACGACGGTGGTGCCGCGAGCGCGCGCGTAGGCGACGGCCTGGGCCATGACCTTCGAGCGTCCGCCGCCGCCGAGCGAGAGGTTGATGACCTGCGCGCCGTGATCGGCGGCCCAGCGGATTCCTTCGGCGACGTTGGCGAGGGTGCCGCGGCCGCGCGCGTCGAGGACCTTCACGGGCATGATCGTGGCGCAGTACGCGACGCCCGCCGTGCCGAGGTGGTTGTTGGTCGTCTGCGCGATGGTGCCCGCGACGTGCGTCCCGTGGCCCTGGTCGTCGTTGGCGTGGTTGTCACCCGAGACGAAGTTCCAGCCCGGGATACACCGGGTGCCCGCGAGGTCGGGGATGCGCGTGAACTCGCCGTGGTTCTCGCACGCGACGCCCGTGTCGACGACGGCGACGGTCACACCCGCGCCGCAGGTGACGTCCCACGAGCGCTCCGTCCCGACGCGACGCAGGCCCCACTGCTGCGGGTACATCGGGTCGTCGGGCACGAAGAACGCGCGCATCTCGGCGTTGGGGTCCGCGCCCTCGACGTGTCCGTCGGCGTTGAGCGCGCGGAGCACCTCGGCGGCGCGCGCCGTGGGCACTTCGGCGGTGTAGATCCCGTCGACGTCGGCGAAGGCGCTGTTGGGCGCGGCGGTGATCCCGAGGTCGCGGGTGAGGCGCGAGACCTCGGCGGCGGAGGTCCCGTCGTCGAAGTCGATGACGATCTCGGTGGTGGCGGCGGATGCGTTGTCGGCGGGGGCGCGCTGTGCGAGCGCTGCGCGGGGGAGGCTCGCGGCGACGAGCGCAGCGAGTGCGAGGCCCGAGAGGCTTCTGGTCATGGGGTCGTAGCGCTCCTTCTTTGAAACACTCGCGGCGAAGGTCAGCACGGTCAGGCCACGGCCGCAACCGCCCGTTCGAGGGGGAGCCGCGCCGACGTGCCGCGCGCGGTGTCGCGTGATTGACGCGCGCGACAGCCGGGTGCCACAATCCCGCGGACGCGGTGACGTGGGGGCTTTGAAGGCTCCCTCGGAGCAGAGCATCTCCTTCGGGCATCGCAATGGACGCGAGGACCGCGGAGACCGCGCGGCGGAGCGAACATCCGCACGACGAGAATGGCCCATCCCTCCACCGCGACAGCGCCCGCAGATCCCCTCATCGGGACAACCATCAACGACCGCTTCAAGGTGTTGGGGCTCGTCGCCAAGGGGGGAATGGGCAAGGTCTACAAGGCCGAGCAGTCGCCCCTCGGGCGCATCGTCGCGGTGAAGGTGCTGCACCCCAACTACTCGGGCGACGGCGACCCCGAGTTCAGCAAGCGGTTCACCCTCGAAGCCTCGGTGGTCTCGCGCCTCAAGCACCCCAACACCGTCACCGTCTACGACTACGGCGAGACGGCCGACGGCGTGTACTTCATGGCGATGGAGTACCTCGAAGGCAAGACCCTCCACCGGCTCATCCGGGAGGAGGGGAGCCTCGAGGTCGGGCGCGCGCTGCACATCCTCGTTCAGGTCGCGCGCTCGCTCCGTGAAGCGCACGGGCAGGGCGTCATCCACCGTGACCTGAAGCCCGCGAACATCTTCCTGATCCGTCACGACGACGACTCGGACTTCGTGAAGGTGCTCGATTTCGGGCTCGTGAAGAACCTCGACGAGAACGACGCCGAGAGCCTCACGAAGACGGGCCTCTTCATGGGCTCGCCCAAATACATGGCCCCCGAGCAGATCCGCGGAGACCGGGTGACCCCGGCCACCGACGTCTACGCGCTCGGGGTGATCCTCTTCGAGATGCTCGCGGGCAAGGTCCCCTACGACCGCCCCAACTCGGCCAACCTCCTCCTCGCGCACGTGAACGAGCCCGTCCCGACGATCCAGTCGGTGAACCCCCTCGTGTCGGTCCCGAGCCCCATCGAGGAGATCACGTACCGCTGCATGGCGAAGTCTCCCGAAGACCGCTTCCAGTCGATGGAAGAGCTCATCGCGGCGATCAAGCACGCGGGGATCTTCGTGTCGGGCCTCGGGCCGAGCCTCACGGGCGACTTTCACAACTCGCTGAGCGCGCCGCGGGCGCCTGCGTCGGGCGAGAACGCGCGCGCCACCACCTCCGCGATGCCGCCGCTCCCGCACACAGGCGGCGAGCCCACGATCTCCGCGGGCGAGGCCATCACCCAGGCCCGCGGACCGCTCTCGAGCCAGTTCGTCGCCGCGCCCGCTGACGCGCGCCCCGCGCCGATCACCATCGCGCCGACGCCCGCGCCTTCTCGCAGTCTGCTCCCCGTCGTGATCGGCGTGGTGGCGCTGCTCCTCGCGGCCGTCGCGGCCTACGTCACGCTCTCTCGCAACAAGACCGTGACCACGCAGCCTACAGCGCTCCAGACCGATCGCACGCTGAGCCTCGTGCTCGAGAGCGACCCCACGGGCGCCGACGTGTACGAGCACGGCGCCCTCGTCGGCCGCACGCCGCTGCGAGAGACGTGGTCGGGCGCGCGGGCCAACCCCGACGAGCACCACACGTTCACCTTCCGCCACGAGGGCTACGGCGACGCCGTGGTGACGCTCACGGGCGCGACGCTGGTGCACATCGCGAGGCTCCAGCGCATCGAGCCGCCGGCCGCGCCGCCGCCGCTCGAGACCGCCGACGCGGGCGCCGTGAACGCCGTCGATCGCAACGCGCACAGGCCCGTCGTGCGGGTGATCCCCAGGGTGCGCGACGCGGGTGGAGCGCCCGCGGGATACCGCACCAACGTGTACTGACCGCCGCGCTCACACGGCGCGAGAGACCTCGACGGTGGGCTCCGTGCCCGTCGTGACGCGCGGACCTCGCACGCTCTCGGGAGAGGCCACGCGCGCGGGCTTCCACTTCCCTGCGACGGAGGTCTGCGCGAGGAGCGTGGCGAGCTCCATCGCGTCGGCGGGGCGCGCGTCGGGAGACTTCTCGAGGCAGCGCATCACGAGGGCCTCGACGTCGGCGGGCACGACCACGCCGAGCGCGCTCAACGGCGTCACGGGCTCCGTGAGGTGCGCCAGCAGGAGCGCCATCGCCGACGCGCCTTCGAAGGGCGCCCTCCCCGCGACGAGGAAGTACAGCACCGCGCCGAGCGCATACACATCGACGGCCGCCGTGGGCTCCTCGCCGCGCGTCACCTCGGGGGCGATGTACGCGGGCGTCCCCGCGATGGCGCCGGTCTTCGTGAGGCTCGCGTCGCCCTGGTCGGCGGCCCTGCGCACGATGCCGAAATCGAGCACCTTCACGAAGTCGCGCTCGCCGCCCGCGTCGGTCACGAAGAGGTTCTCGGGCTTCACGTCGCGGTGAACCATCGAGCGCGCGTGGGCCTCGGCGAGCGCCCGCGCGGCCTGCTCCACGAGGTACACCGCGCGCTCCGCAGGGAGCGCCCCCTCGCGCGAGACGAGCTCCACGAGGTTCTCTCCGCGGAGGAGCTCCATCGCGTAGTAGGTGATGCCGTCGTCGGTGACGCCGTAGTCGAAGACGCGCACGGTGTTGGGGTGCGCGAGCTCGGTCATCGCGCTCACCTCGCGCTCGAAGCGCAGAGCGGCCTGGGCGTCTCCTTCGGGCGCGCGCAGCACCTTGAGGGCCACCTCGCGCTTGAGCCCGCGGTGCCACGCGGCCCACACCTCGCCCATTCCGCCCGCGCCGAGGCGCCGACGGAGCTGGTACCGACCGATGGAGCGGCTCTCGAAGACCTGCTGACGGAGCGTCCACGCGAGGCTCGCGCCGATGCACGCCATCACCGACACGATGAGCCCCGTCGCCGTGATCGCGATGAGCGGAACGACCGCCACGAGGCCGTGCAGCGCGGCGCGTTGCGCGGGGTCGAGGAGCGCGCCCGCGAGCACCACCAGCGGATACGCGAGCCACGACGCGAGCACGATGGGCACGAGGCGCTTCCACGGCAGCGGCGAGAAGCCCATCACGGCGATCACCACGAGGCTGCCCGGGTGATACGGCGAGGAGACCCCGCCGAGCCACGTCGCCACGAGCCCCACGCCCCCGTTCACGAAGAGCGCGAGGAGCACCAGGCCGAGCGTCATCGCGCCGTAGGTCGTCGCGCGAGAGAGGGCCCGCAGGCTCGCGTACATCCCGAGGCCGCACACGAAGCGCACGGCCAGCGAGCGGAGAAAGGTGCCCGGGTACATCCCCCACGCGATGAGGCCATCGAGGGGGACCCACACGAACCACGCGAGCACCGCGGGCACCGTGACCTTTCGGTAGAGCGCCGCGATGTGCCCGAGGTCCTGCCGCTCGGCCATCGAGCGCAACGCGCCCTGCGCCGCGACCGTGTTCGACACGCCGTCAGAACGTCTGCCGCTCTCGTTCGGATGTCGCGCGGGCTTCGTCGAGACCTTCGCCGCGACGATCACCCCCGACTCGATGGGCCGCGCGCGCTCGCCCGTGTCCGCGAGGCCGAGGTCATCGCGCGTCGGAGGCGTCGTCGGGGTTCGTGCTTCGCGGTCTCCCACTGCGCGGCGATTGGCGCACAGCACGAGTGACAACGTCAACGGTCGCCTTGACGCGCGCGATCGCCTTCGGGTAGGCAGCGCCTTGCGCGGTCAATTCCCCCGATCGCGATGGAAGGGCAAAGGCGATCTCATGGGGATCGAGACCGAGATGCGCCGGGTGCGCGGCTTCGGCGATACGACCTTCGTCATGCTCGCGCGCGAGGGCGCCGAGGCGCTCGCGGGTCAGCACGCGCCGCTCCCCGAGGCCGCCTATGCCTTCGAGTCGCAGGGCGACACGGGCGGCGCGTGGCGCGTGCGGAGCTTCACCGCGACCGAGGGGCTCTCGACCGTGTACGAGTGCGTCGTCGACCTCGCCCACGAGTCGCTCACGGCAAACCCCGACGCGCTCCTCGGCCGCCCCGCGGTCTTGCGCGTCTCGCGCGAGCCGCTCACGCGTCGCTTCGCGGGCGTCGTGCGCAGGGTCGAGCACCGCGGAACGAGCGCCACGCACCGGCTCGCGAGGGCCTACGTGGTCCCCGCGCTGTGGGCGCTCTCGCAGCGCTCGGACTCGCGCGTCTTTCAAGACAAGACCGCCGTCGAGGTGGTCGAGGCCGTGCTCCATGAGGCCGGGCTCTACGCGGGCAGGCTCGTCGTGCAGGTGCAGCGCGCCCTCGCGACGCGCGAGTACTGCGTGCAGCACCGCGAGACCGACCTCGATTTCGTGATGCGACTCCTCGCTGAAGAGGGCGTCGCGTTCTTCTTTCGTCACGACGACGACGGCGAGACCCTCGTGCTCTCCGACGGCGCGCACGCGTGGACGAGCGTCCCTACGATGGACGGCGCGGCGATCCCCGTGGCGGGCGCGGAGTCGGCCACACAGCGCGTCGAGTCGGTGCGCCACCTCGCGTGGGAGCGGTCGCTCAGGCCCACGGGCGTGACCGTGCGCGACTTCGATTTCACGCGTCCCGACCTGCGCGTCGAGCGCGCGGCGCCGCGGCGACGAGACCCCGCGAGGCCGCTCTATGAGCCCGGTCCCGAGGTCACGCTGGGCGGATATCAGAACCCCACGTACACGGCCGACGACGCCGCGGAGCAGGCGGCGGTGCGCTACGAGGCCGCGCGCGTCGACGAGGCCGTCGGCGCGGGAGAGGGCGCCGTCACGGGGATGATCCCCGGCGCGATCTTTCAGCTCGCCGTGGCGGGCTCGCACGTGCCCGAGCAGCGCTATGTGGTCACGCGCGTCGAGCACCGGGGGAGCGCGCCCGAGGAGCTTCTTCAAGGCACGCACGAGGACCCGAGCTCCGTCGATCGGTACGCGAACACGTTCCAGTGCATCGCCGTCGAGACGCCGTGGAGGCCCGCGCGGAGCGTCGCTCGACCCGTCATCGCGGGGCTTCAGACCGCCATCGTGGTGGGCCCTCCCGGCGAGGAGATCTACACCGACGAGCACGGCCGCATCCGGGTGCAGTTTCACTGGGACAGGGTCGGCCACCGCGACGAGCGCTCGACCTGCTGGATGCGCGTGGTGCAGGGCCCGTGGGCCGGTGCGGGATGGGGTTTTCAGTTCATCCCGCGCGTCGGGATGGAGGTCGCGGTGAGCTTCCTCGACGGCGATCCCGACCGTCCCGTAGTGACCGGCGCCCTCTACAACGGACAGAACCGCGTCGCCCACGCGCTGCCCGCGGAGAAGACCCGCAGCGCCATTCGCACGCAGAGCTCGCCCAACTCGCAGGGCTACAACGAGCTGCGCTTCGAAGACCGCGCCGGGGCCGAGGAGGTCTACGTCCACGCGCAGCGCGACATGGTCGAGGAGGTGCTCCGCTGCCACTCGACGCGCGTCGGATCGATTCAGCAGAACGTGGTGGGCGACTCGCAGATCGAGCGCGTCGGGCGCGATCAAGACGTTTTGGTGCGACGAGACCAGCGGATCGCCGTCGGCGGAGACCGCGCCGTGACCGTGGCGGGCAGCGAGTCGCTGAAGACGCTGCAAGGCCGCGAGTCGGTGACGTGCGCGTTCTCCATCGACCGCGTCGAGGGCCCGGCGGTGCGCCACGTCGCGCAGCCCGGGGCGGGCGCCGGGAGCGGCGATCACGCGGTGAACGGAGCGATCGACCGCGCGCGCACGGGCCAGGGCGGAGGGCCCCTCGAGACCTGGGTGGTCGAGGGAGACCGCACCCACCGCGTCACCGGCGCGGAGCGCGTCGAGGTCGGCGAGCGGAGCACGCACGTCACCCAGAACGACACGCTCCACATCTCGGGCGACGCGATCATGAGCGCTGGCGGGACCTTCGCGGTGATCGCCCACGGCGCCGCGCCGGGCCCCGCGCTGGGCCTCTCGCTCGACAGCTACGGCTCTGAGATCGGGCTGCGCCGCGGCAGCGACGGGCTCAACGTGGGCGCAGACTTCGTGCGCATCGGGCGCGTGATGGAGAGCCTGCTGTTCACCTCCGACGGCTCGGAGATGGTCGCCGCCGAGGGCAGCGCCAACGTGTTCGCCTCGGGCGGAGAGAGCGTGTGGGGCCTCGAGGTCTCCGTCGACGACGAGAGCGCGAAGCTCACCAGCAAGGACCGGTCGAGCGTCGAGGTGAAGCGCGACGTCACGCTCCACGCGAAGGGCGACCTCGTGCTGCGGAACGACGGCGGCGCGAGCATCACGCTCCGGGCGTCGGGCGAGGTGGTCATCCGCGGCACCCACATCTCGCTGCGGAGCTGAGGGGCGCGTTCCGTCGCCCGAGAGGAGAACCGAACGTGAGCATCCCGGTCACCGAGATCCCGCAGGCCCGTCAAGACCAGCTCCGCGCGATGATCGAGGCGCCCGTGTGGGGGCGTCTCTCCGAGGCGGTCCATGACCGCGTGCTGCGCACGATGAACGGCCTGGGCGTCTCGCGCGCGCACCTCGACGAGTACGTCTCGCTCTTCAACACGTCGCTCACGGGGACGCCCTCTCGCTTCGCCGAGCTCACCGAGACCGAGCAGGGCGCCGTGCTCGACGTCGCCACGCTGCGCCCGGGCCTCGGCGACGTCGCGCTGCTCCGCGAGGTCATCGACGTGATGCCCTCGCCGCCGACGTGGGGTCAGGCCGTTCGAAGCGCCATCTTCGAGTACCTCGCGTGGCCCGCGCGCGTCCCGCAGAGCCTCTCGCCGCCGGACCAGACGCGGCTCCGCGGGTGGCGCGGCGGGCTGCACCCGATGCGGTTGACGGCCCTCTCCGCGGTGCTTCGACACCAGGAGTTCTCGTCGCGCGACGAGGCCGAGAAGCTCAAGATCGTGACCGTGATGCAGGCGACGCAGCCGCTCGGCTCGCTGCACGTTCAGGAGCTGCTCGAGCCCGCGACGACGCGCTGGGCGCCGGGCACCATCTCCTCGGGCACGCGGCCGATGTTCAGCGAGAGCGTCGTCGATCACGTCACGCTCCTCGACGCGTTGCACAGGCTCGCGACGGGCACGATCAACCCCGACGTGACCCTGCGCACGCAGTCGTCTGACGCCTTTCTCTCGTCGCCTCCATTCGCGCCCGAGTGGGCGCGCGACGCGATCAAGCGGCGCGTCCTCGGGTCGCTCGTCGCGGAGGTGACGCGGCCCAACGAGTTCTTCAACCAGTCGAACCGCGACACGTGCTTCGCGACGGCGCTGCTGCACCGCCTGGCGCGGGTGTACCCCGCGGAGTACGCGCGCCTCTCGCACGAGCTCCTCACGTCGGGGCGCTCGCACCTCCACAACGGCGACGCCGTCTCGGCGCCCCACGACGCGTTGCCCGCGGACTCCAGCAACCGCAGCGCGACGGAGCGGGTCACGCAAGCGAGCATCACGGAATACTGGTACGCAGGCACCGAGGGCCGGAGCGCGCACCCGTCGCACTATCACAACGTCAACCCCGCGGCCGACGCGCGCAGCCCGGACTCCTACGACCGCGATCCGAGGTCGAGGTGGTGGCCTCGGATGCCGACGACGGCGCGGGCGCTCTTCGGGCAGCCTTTCGAGTGGGTGTCGAGCCATCCCATCGCGCGGCTGAGCGCGCACTTCGAGGCGCACCCCGAGGTGCCCGTCTTCGCGGACATCCACTGGGGAGAGGCGCGAAACAACCCCCAGGCGCCCTACCACCACCTCTACCACCAGATCGACGTGATCGGCGTAGACGCGCAAGGCACCGCCGACGCCGTCGTCTACTTCTGGAATCCGTGGGGCGCGCTCCCTTTCGAGATGTTCGACTCCCCGCCGCTCCGCGTCGCCTCCGGGTCGGTCGAGGGAACGGGCCACGAGGTGCCCAGGTCGCACGGGGGCCCCGCGCGCGTCACGATCGACGACACCCGCGCCTATCAGTCCATGCCCGCGCTGCAATTCTCGTCGCTCTGTCGCGACCTCCTCTTGCCGCGCGGCTGAGCGTTCAGAGCAGCGCCGCGCGCAGCGCGAGCGTGAAGACCACGGCGAGCAGCGCCCCCGTGAGCGCGGCCGTCGCGATGAGCCTCGCGCGCGACGACACCCGCGAAGACGCACCCGCGACCTCGGAGGGCGCACCCGCGACCTCGCGAGGCGCAGTTTCAGCTTCGAGAGGCGCAGTCACGGCTTTGGGAGGTGCACCCGCGCTCTCAGAAGGCGCACCCGCGCTCTCGGGAGGTGCACCCGCGGCCTCGAGAGGTGCACCCGCGGCCTCGGGAGGTGCATCCGCGGTTTCAGGAGGCGCATTCACGGTTTCGACAGGCGCACCCGCGGGTTCGGCATGCGCGGGCCTCACCGCGGGCCCCTTCGGCTGACAGCGGCGCGCGGCGTCGAGCGCTTCGAGCACGGCGGTCATGTCTGCGAAGCCCTCTCCAGCGCGCTCGTTCATCGCGCGGAGGGCCACCGACCAGAGCTCGTCGGGCAACTCATCACGCCGACGGTCGAGCTCCGAGGGAGCGGCTCCGTCACGCCGACACTCGGGCGCCACGAAGAGCTCGCGGAGCAGGCGACCCACGTCTGCGATGTCGCCCGCGAGCCCCTTCGAAGTCTCTGCGAGACCGAAGTCGAACACGCGCAGGTCGACGCCCTGCGGAGACACCCGAACGAGCGCGCTCCGCGGAGAGAGGCTCCCGTGCGCGAGGGGATTCGTCTGCGAATGCGCCGCTTCGACGGCCTCACACACGCGCTCCGCGACGCGCTCCAGCGTAGACCGAGAGACCGGCTCGTCACCGCGCCACTCGCGCGCGAGCCACGACGCGAGCGACGGCGCTTCGAAGCGGTCGTACGCGAGGTAGACGCGACCATCGTCCGCGCGCCCGTGATGCAGCAGCGAGAGCGCCGCGCCGTGACGCAGCGACTGAACCGCTTTGAGCCGGGTCTCGTCGATGCGCTCCGCGGAGAGGAGCTTCACCGCGACGGGTCGCGTCCTCACCTGAAGATCGCGCGCCTTCCACGTCTCGCCGTCGCCGAAGTCTTCAAGGCGCTCGAGGAGTTCGAAGCGCCCGTCGAGGGTGGTCGTCATCGCGTCGATCCTGTTCTCACGGCGCAGCGACCCGCACGAGCTCGGGCCGCGCGACCGTTCGCGAAGACTCTCCGTCGCGCCTGCCAGGGAGCGTCCCCCAGCAGCGGAGCGCGCTGTCGCGACCGAGCGCGCAGACCGTGTGCTGCCCCGACGCGATCGCGATCGCCGGAGGCAGCGGCGTCACCCTCCGCGGCGTGAAGGGCAGCGTGACGCGCCCCGCGCCGAGGACGCCGTGCTCAGCGACTCCCCAGCAGAGCACCGCGCCCGCTCGTTGACGCGCGCACATGTGATCGTGGCCTCCCGCGAGCTCGACGACGTTCGCGAGCCCCGGCACCTGCCCCGGGCGGGGCGCCCCGCGCACGTGCGTGTAGCCGTATCCGCCGAGATCGCCGCCGCCCCAGCACCACACGGTCCCGTCATCGCGGAGGCCGCACACCGCGTCGCTCGCCACGCGGATCTGCACGAGGCGAGAGATCCCCGCGACGACCTCGGGGCGCGTGATGTAGGCATCGGCGCGCGGGCTCGACTGACGGAAGCCGTTGTTGCCCCAGCACGCCGCGGTTCCGTCGCGCAGCCGCGCGCACGTGAACGAGGGGCCCGCCACGACCTCCGCCGCGGCGCCGAGGTCGACCACCTGCGTCGGTGACGCGCGCGACGTCGTTGTGCCGTCGCCGAGCTGTCCTCCGCCGTTGTCTCCGAAGCACTGCACGCGACCGTCATCGAGCACGACGCACGCGTGCCGACCGCCCGACGCGACGCCGACCGCGCCCGAGACGCCCGTCACCTCGACCGCCTCGGCCGACGCGCTCACCGACGGCTCCGCGAAGCGCACGTACATGTTGCTGCCCCAGCAGCGGAGGCGTCCACCCGCGACGACGGCGCACCCGTGGTCGCTGCCGACCGAGAGCGCCGATGCGCCCGAAACGCCATCAATCGCGCTCATTCCGAGCGCTCCGCCGAGGTAGCCCCAGCACATCACGCGTCCGCCGACGAGGCGCACGCAGAGGCCCGCTTCGCCGACGGCCACGCCGCCGACCTCGCCGCTCGACGCGCTCGCGGTCACCACCGCAGCGGGCGCCGTCGGCGTCGCCACGGTTGACGAAGCGAGCGCCACGGTGACCGTTCGCTCTCCGCCCGCGGTGACGGTGACGGTCGACGTGAAGCGTGTTCCGTCGGAGGCCGACGCGGTGACGGTCACCTCTCCGGGCGCGACCGTGACGGGCGCTGCGAGTCGCGCGAGATCCGTTGCGACGCCGCCCACCTCGACGCGAAACCCCGCGGGCGCAGGCGAAGGCGCGACCACGCGGAGGCGTCCAACCCGCGCGCGGAGGGCGTCGACGATGGAGCGGCACTCGGCCTCGATCTGCGCGCGTCCGTCTTCGTTCGAAGTGCCGAGTTCGACGAGGCAGCGCGTGGCCGTGTCGAAGGCGTCTGCGGTGCGATCGGCGAGGCGCTGCTCCTGCGCGAGCACCATGCGCAGCCCCGGCGTCATGCGGAGCGAGCCAGCGCGCGTGAGCAGCTCGATGGCCTGACGATGATCGCCCGCGCGGCTCAGCGAGGCGGCCTGATCGATCATGGCGCGGCGCCGCGCGGTGACGTCCTGCGCGTGCAGCGAAGACGACGAGAGCGCGAGGGCGAGCGCGAGCGACGGAGCGTGGAGGCGCATTCAGATCTGGCTCGAAGGGAGTCCGTGAAAGGTCGTCGGGCGAGGCGCGTGATGCGCGGGCGTCGGCCGCGAGGGAGCGCCCGCGTCGGGTGTCACCGCGGGCGCTGCGGGCGTCGGAGTGGGCGTCGCAGGAGGCGTCACGGGAGGAGCCTCTGCGACGACGGGCGGCGCTTCGATCTCGGTGTGCGTCGCGGGCGTCGGCGCGCGTCTCGCGCGAAGCGGAACCACCACCAGCGCGAACACGAGGGGAACGGCTGTGAGGGTGAAGAAGAGCGCCGTCCACGCGGCGAAGGAGCGTACCCGTGACGACGCAGACGGCATCGCATCGTCGAGCGCGCGGAGAAAGGCCCTCGCGTTGGGATGGCGCGCGGAGGCTTGCACCGAGAGGGCGCGCGCGAGCACGGGCTCCCACGTTCCGACGTCGACGCCGACGCGCGCGGGCGTGGGGCGCTCGGGGGACATCACCTCGGCGGTCACGGCGACCTTGTCGCGGCCCTGATACGGAGCCCTGTCGGTGAGCATCTCCGTGAGGATCAGCGCGAGCGCGTGCACGTCGGTCCAGGGCCCCGTGCGCGTCGCGCTCACCTGCTCGGGCGACGCGTACGGGAGCGAGAGCGCCACGAAGTCCGCGCGCGTCCCCGTCTGTCCGGTGCCGACGGACTCGTCGCGCTCCATGCGCTTCACGACGCCGAAATCGAGCACCCTCGCGCCCGGCGCTCCGCTCGCGACGCGCGTCGGGATCATCACGTTGGCGGGCTTGATGTCACGGTGCGCGACGCCTGCTTCATGCGCCGCCGCGAGCGCTTCGAAGACCGGACGCAACAGCGCGAGGCACTCCGCGGGGGAGCGCCCCCCTTGGCCTCTACGCGCGTCGAGCTCGTCGGCGAGGGTGCGTCCGTCGACCCATTCGAGCGCCATCCACGGCGTGCGGGGACCGCGGCCCACGGGGGTCACACCGAAGTCGAGCACGCGCACGACGGCGGGGTGCTCCAGCGTCGCGATGGTCTTCGCCTCGGTGAGAAACGACTCCGCGAAGACCCGGCGCGCGTCGTCGTCGCGGTCGAGATCGCGCAGCACCTTGATCGCCACCGCGCGGTCGAGCATCGGGTGTCTCGCGCGGTAGACCACGCCGAAGCCCCCCTCGGCCACGACGGCTTCGACGTCGTATCGCCCGTCGAGCTTGCGCCCCACGAGGCCGTAGGGGTCCACCACCTTCGGGGCCATCGTGCGCGGATCGAATCACGTCGACGCGTCGCAGGTCAAACCCGCGCTGGCGCTCGGGGGCCGCGAGCGGCACGATGCGCCCGTGAGCGACACGACAAGCGATGTGATCTTCGAAGTGCGCGGCGTGGTGAAGCGCTTCGACGAGCACACGGTGCTCGACCGCGTAGACCTCACGCTCCGCCGCGGCGAGACGGTGTCGATCATCGGCCCCTCGGGCTGCGGCAAGACGGTGCTGCTCAAGTGCATGATCGGGCTCATGCCCATCGACGAGGGAGAGATCCTCTTCTGCGGGCTCCCGATGTCGACGATGAGCGACGCGCAGCGCCTCGACCTGCGACGGCGCGTGGGGCTGATGTTCCAGTACAACGCCCTCTTCGACTCGATGACGGTGGCCGAGAACGTGGCCTACGGGCTACACGAGCGGCTCTCGCACCCGATGACGGAGGCCGAGATCAAAGAGCGCGTCACGTGGGCCCTCGCCTGCGTGGGGATGCCCGGCACCGAGGACCTGCGCCCCGAAGAGATGTCGGGCGGAATGCGCAAGCGCATCGGCCTCGCGCGCACGATGGCGCTGCGCCCCGAGGTGATCCTCTACGACGAGCCCACGATGGGACTCGACCCGATCAACACGCACCGCATCGGCGAGCTCATCGAGGGGCTCCACAGGGCGTACAGCATCTCGGCGCTGATGGTGACGCACGACATGAAGCTCGCCGCGCACGTGAGCAGCCGCATGGTGATGCTCCACCAGGGCCGCGTGCTCGGCCACGGGACGCCCGACGAGATGGCCGCGCACGACGACATTCGCATCCGTGACTTCATCACGGGCACGGCGCGCGACGACGACGGTCAGTCGATCACGTAGCGGTCAGCGTTACGAAAGGGCTTCGAGGCGCACGGGCTCTTCGTAGAGCGCGGCTCCCTCGCCCGCGTCGGTGAGCGCGGCGCGGGTGAGCGCGTTGGTGCAGCGGCCGAGCGAGAGGCTGCCGCCCTTGGGGGCGAGGGCGACGTCGCGGCGTTGCGTGGCGTCGTGGCGCACGGTGACGGTCATCGCGCCGAGGGCGCTGCGCAGCGTGGCGAGGGCGCCGTCTGCGATTCCCGCCGACGCGTCGGGGTGGACGCGGAGCTCGATGGGCCCCGTGGGCTCCGACGGAGACCACTGCGACGACTGCGACTCGGGCGTCGAGAGCGCATGGAGGAGCAGCGGAAAGTCTCCGTTGCCCCGCGCAGGATCACAGGGGAGCGCGGTCATGAGCTGCGCGCGACCGCTCGATGTGGGGAACACGCGACCTTCGAACGCGACCTTCGGCGCAGCGGGATTGCGCATCGGCGCGCGCTCCAGGTCTTCGAGCGTGGCGGCCTTGAGGAGTCGACGCTTCCAGCTACGGGCGTCGCCCGAGAAGTGCTCCGCGAGGCCCGTGCGCGCGGCGAGCCCCTGCGTGATCTCGTAGTCGGTGCGCGCTCCCTCGGTGCGCACGACGGGGCGAACGACGTTGATGTAGTGGTTGCCGTAGGCGCCCACGAGGTCGTCGTCTTCGAGCATCGTGGCCGAGGGGAGCACCACCGTGGCGAGGCGCGCGGTGTCCGTGAGCACGCTGTCGACGACCACGACGAAGTCCCTTGTTTCAAGGGCTCTCACGGTGGTCTGCGAGTCGGGTAGCATCACGACGGGGTTGCCCGCGGTGATCCACACGGCGCGCACCGGGGGCTCTCGCGCGTCGAGGATCTCGCGTCCGAAGAGGGGCTCGACGAGCTCCCTCGGCGGCGGAGCGACGTGCGTGAAGCTCGTGTCGAAGGCGCCTCTGCGACGGAAGTAGAACGACACGCCGCCGCCCGACACGCCGACGTTGCCCGTGATGAGCCCGAGCGCGTCGAGACATCGCACGATCGCGCTGCCGTTGCGTCGGCGCTGCATCCCCCAGCCCACGAGAATGGCCGCGGGACCGTTCGAATAGAGCTCCGCGAGCGCGTCGACGGAGGCCACGGACACATCAGCCTCGGCGGCCCGGTCACTCACCTCGCGCGAGAAGACCAGCGCGCGAAACGCGTCGAGTCCGTCGCACCAGCGCGCGGCGTCGGGGTGCACGCGATCGGTTTCGAAGAGCCTCCGCGCGACGGCGAGCGCGAGGGCCACGTCGCCGCCGGGCCTCGGTTGGACGTAGAGGTCTGAGAGCTTCACGCCGCGGTGCGCGACGGGGTCGACGAGGGCGGCGCGCGCGCCTCGACGCTTCGCCTCGGCGAGCACGGGGAGCAGGTGCGGCGACGACGTGTGGGGGTTCTTTCCCCAGAGAACCACGGCCTTCGCGTGAACGAGGTCGTGGAGGTCGTTGGCGTCTTCGTCGCCGAAGTCTTCGAGCTGCGCGGCGTCGCCCGCGCCGCCGCAGATGTCTCCGCGCTTCGAGGTGACGGGGCCGAAGCGGCTGAAGAAATGGTCGGTGACGTGCTTCATGAGCCCGAGCGATCCGCCCGAGCGATAGTGAAAGATCGCCGCGGGGCCGCTCTCGTCACGGATGCGGAGGAGCTCCCGCGCGCAGAGGTCGAGGGCCTCGTCCCACGTGCCTGGGGAGAGGACGCCGCCGCGGCGAATGAGCGGCGCGGTGAGCCGTTCGGGCGCGTACTGACGGTGCAGCGACTGGTCGGTGCGGTAGCAGAGAAAGCCGCGCGTGACGGGGTGCGCGGGGTCTCCCTGGAGGCGCGTGACGCGGCCGCTGCGCACGTGCGCAAGAATCCCGCACGCGTCGGGGCAGTCGCGGTTGCACGCGGTGCGAACGAGGGTCTCTTCGTCGTTGATCATCGTCGGGGCGCGACGATACCGCGACCGTCGCAGCGCGCGCACACGCTCTCCGCGTAACGCGAGGGCCCTTCGTTTGAAGGCCCCGTGTGTCTATAGTCCCGCGTCGTGGAAGCAACGCCCTCCCCTCCCATCACGGGCGACCTGCGTCGCACCCCGGTCGCGCAGCTCATCTGGGACGTCGTGGCGAAGCGCTTCACGGGCACGCTGGTGCTCCACGCACCGGTTGAAGCGGGGCCCCTCGGCGGCACCTCGATGCTGGCCTTCACCGCGGGGGCGCTCGCGCAGGCGCGGCTCGCGCAGCCCCTCGACACGCTCGGCTTCGTGCTCCACGAGCAGGGCACGATCACGAGCGCGCAGCTCGACGCGTCGCTCATGCGCCTGTCGCGGCGCGAGGGGCTCCAGGGCGAGATCCTCGTGGCGATGAAGGCGTGCTCGCCCGAGGCCGTGGAGCAGGCGCTCCAGGAGCAGCTACGACGCAAGCTGCTGCGCATCTTCACGGTGATCTACGGTCAGTTCGAGCTCCACACCGACCGCGACCTTCTGTTGGAATTCGGCGGCGGGCGTTACCCCGTGAGCGTCGCGCCGCTCTTGTGGCCCGGCGTGCGATCGCACCCGCGTCACCCCGCGGTCGACGCCGTGATCGAGCGGCTCGGGTCACAGATGATGCGGCTGCGACCGGGCTCGTCGGCGAGGGCGCTGCTCGGTGAGGGCGCGCCGGAGCGGGCCTTTCTCGCGCGCCTCGCGGAGCCCGCGCGCGTCGATGATCTGCAGGCCATCGGGCTGTCGACGCTGTTCGTCCGCGCGGCGCTCTACCTCCTCGCGATGACGCGGCAGATCGAGCGCGCGCCGTCGCCGTCGCAGCCCGCCGTCCCGATGGCCGAGGGGAGGCCGTCGAGCCCGACGATCCCCGCGATCGAGGGGAGACCGTCGCAGCCCTTCCTCGTCGCGGCGGCGACGGAGCCGATCAAGCCCGTCGACGTGGGGCCGCGGCGCATCTCGGGCACCAACCTCCCGCGCGTCGTGGGGACCTCGATCACCGAGGTGGTGCGCGAGGCGCAGACGCAACCGAGAGCGCAGCAGGGCACGCTCCGCGAGCGCATCGTGGAGGCCGAGCTGCGCCTCGCGATGATGCAAGACCAGACCGCGTTCGAGATGCTCGGCGTCGCGTCCGACGCGCCCGCCACTTCGGTGACCGCGGCGTTCTACGGCCAGGCGATGCGGTGGCACCCCGACACGGCGCCCTCGAGCTCGCCCGCGCTGCGAGAGGCCCACGAGAAGATCTTCGCGCTGCTCGCCGAGGCCGAGGCGACGCTCACCAACGACCGCGCGAGAGAGAGCTACCTGCGCGACGTGGCCCTCGGCAACGGGACGCCCCGCGCCAGGGCAACGCGCCCCAAGCGTCAGCTCGACCTCGCCCGCGCCGAGCTCAGCCTCCGCCAGGGGAACTTCGTCGAGTGCGAGCGCGCCGCGCGTGACGTGCTCGCCGAGGCGCCCTCCGACGTGACGGCGCTGACCGTGCTCGCCGCGGCGCTCCTCGAGCTGCGACCCAACGGCCCCTACGACGAGCTGCGACGCTGCATCGTCGACGCGTGCCAGAAAGACCCGTCGAACGACCGCGCCCACGTCATCGCGGCGCAGATGTACAAGCGCACGGGCGACGAGCGGCGCTCGCTCCTGCACTTCATCAAGGCGTACAAGATCAACCCCCGCAACGTCGAGGCGACGCGGGAGCTCAGGCTCGCGGCGATCCGAAAGCGCGAGGCGAACGCCATCGACCAGGAGTCCGCGGGCTTTCTCTCGAAGCTCTTCGGGCGAAAGTAGCGCGCTCACACGCTTGCGTGACGGTTACGCTTCTCCGTGATCGCCCGGCGAGAAGCGCGAGAGCTCGTCTCGCAGCCGCTTCACCGCCTGCGCGATGCGAGTCTTCACCGTGCCGAGGGGCTGCCCGAGGCGCTCCGCGATCTCGCTGTGCGAGAGCCCGCTGAAGTACGCGAGCTCGAGCACCTGGCGCTGCTCCGGGCGCAGTGACTCGAGCGCCACGCGCACCGCCGCGGCGCGCTCTGCGTCGACGACCGCGAGCTCCGGCGTCGAGGCGGGGGGAACCACCGCGGGCTCCTCGCGCGTCTGGTCGTCCTCGTGGCGCGTCCTGCGCTTGCGAGAGCGCACGGCGTCGATGGCGCGGTTGCGCGTGAGCGTCACCAGCCACGCGATGGCGCTCCCGCGCGCGCGGTCGAAGGTCGCCGCCTCGCGCCACGCGCGGGCGAACACCTCCTGCACGATGTCCTCGGCCTCGGCGCGGCCGCCCGCGATGCGCGTCGCGACGGCCATGAGCACCGGCGCGAAGCGGTCGTAGAGCGACATCACCGCGTCGCGATCACCGCGCGCGGCGCGCTCGAGGAGGTCTTCGGCCTCGCCTCTGCGCGCGTCGCCGTGCTCGGGCGCAGGGCTCTTCTCGTCGGTCGAATCGGCCGCGGACATCGCTCGTGGAACCTCACAACCCAGTTCGGAGGCGCATCGTCGGCCAGCGCCCTCCCCCGTGTCAACCGCATCGATCCCTCGACGAAGTCACCGCCCGCGCGAGGTCGAAGCGCCCGCAGGGTTCGTGCACCCTCGCGACGCTGACGTTTGATACTGTCCGCCCCCGATGAGCGACTACGACCTCAAGATCACGGGCGGCACGCTGGTCGACGGAACGGGCGCTGCGCCTCGGCGCGCAGACGTCGCGGTGCGCGGAGGCGTCATCGTCGACGTGGGCGATTGCCCCGGCGCTGCGACGCGGACGATCGACGCGACGGGCGCCGTCGTCACCCCGGGCTTCGTTGACATCCACTGCCACTACGACGGCCAGGTCTCGTGGGATGAGACCCTCTCGCCGTCGGCGCTCCACGGCGTCACGACCTGCGTGATGGGCAACTGCGGCGTCGGCTTCGCCCCGGTGCACGTGGCCGACCGCGACAAGCTCATCGCGCTCATGGAGGGCGTCGAAGACATCCCCGGATCGGCCCTCGCCGAAGGGCTCAACTGGCGCTGGGAGTCCTTCCCCCAGTACATGGACGCCCTCGCGCGCATGCCCCGCGCGATCGACGTGCTCGCGCAGGTCCCCCACGACGCGCTGCGCGTGTACGTGATGGGCGACCGCGCCGTGGCGGGCTCCGTGGCCACCGACGACGACATCGCCGCGATGCGCACCATCGTCCGCGAGGCCCTCGTCGCAGGCGCCGCGGGCTTCTCCACGGGACGCTCCGACAACCACCGCGCGCGCAGCGGCGACGCGACGCCCGCCTCGGAGTCCGACGCGCGCGAGCTCTCGGGCATCGCGGGCGCGTTCGAGGGGCTCTCACACGGCGTTCTTCAGGCCGTGAGCGACTTCAACATGGCCGCGGGCCCCGACGGCTTCGACGCCGAGTTCGACGTGCTCGAGCGCATGGCCGAGGGAGCCTCGAAGCACGCCCTCTCGATCTCGCTCATGCAGCGCGACATGGAGCCCGACCAGTGGCGCCGCATCCTCGCGCGCGTCGAGCGCGCCAACGACCGCGGACTCCCGATGCGCGTGCAAGCCTCGCCGCGCGCCATCGCGGTGCTCCTCGGACTCGAGGCCACGTTCAACCCCTTCATGGGCTTTCCGAGCTACAAGGCCATCGCGCACCTGCCCCTCGCAGAGCGCGTCGCGATCATGCGCGACCCGGCCTTCAAGGCCCGGCTCCTCGGCGAGAAGAGCGACAAGGTCGCGGGCGACGGAAGCCCCATTCCTCCGCTCGCCGACCACTTCCTCGCGCGCATCGAGATGATCGCGCTGCGGCTCTTTCGCCTGGGCGCGCGGCCCGACTACGAGCCCCACGTCGAGCAGTCGCTCTACGCCGAGGCGATGGCCACGGGACGCTCCCACCTCGACGTGGTCTACGACGCGCTCCTCGAGAGCGACGGCCGCGAACTGCTGTATTTTCCGCTCTACAACTACACCGAGTTCTCGCTCGACAACGTGCGCGCGATGCTCGGTCATCCCCTCACGCTCGTGGGACTCTCCGACAGCGGCGCCCACGTCGGCATCGTCTGCGACTCGACCTACGCCACCTTCGCGCTCATGCACTGGTCGCGCGACCGCGCCGAGGGAAAGATCCCCCTCGAGCGCATGGTGCAGATGCTCGCGAGCGACACCGCGAACTTCATGGGGCTCCGCGACCGCGGCGTCGTCGAGCCAGGCAAGCGCGCCGACCTCAACGTCATCGACCACGCGGGGCTCACGCTGCACCGCCCGCGCCTCGCGCGAGACCTCCCCGCGGGCGGCCGTCGCCTCGTGCAAGACGCCACGGGCTACCGCGCCACCATCGTCGCGGGAGAGGTCATCGTCGAGAATGATCAGATGACCGGCGCGCGCCCCGGCAAGCTCGTTCGGATGTAGCTACTCGGCGTCGAAGCCCTCGCTCCAACGCGGGAGCGAGTGGTTCATGCGCGTGCGCTTCGCTTCGAGGTATCCGCGCGAGTGAACGTTCGGTCGAATGAGCACCGGCACGCGCTCGCGCACCTCGACGCCGTACGCGCGCATCGCCGCGACCTTCTCGGGGTTGTTCGTCATCAGACGAATGGAGCGCACGCCGAGGTGGCGCAGCATCGCCGCGGCGCCCTCGTAGCTGCGCGTGTCGTCGGGCAGACCGAGCTGACGGTTGGCGTCGACGGTGTCGACCCCGCGCGCCTGAAGGGCGTACGCGCGGATCTTGTTGGCGAGGCCGATGCCGCGGCCCTCCTGACGGAGGTAGAGCACCACGCCCGCGCCCTCTTCAGAAATGACCCGCAGCGCGTGTTCGAGCTGCTCGTTGCAGTCGCACTTGAGCGACCCGAGCACCTCGCTCGTGAGGCACTCGGAGTGGAGGCGAACCATCACGTCGTGGGCGCCCGAGACGTCGCCCGCGATCACGGCGACGTGCTCCTTCGAAGGGTCGTCGGTGTAGCGAAACACCGCGACGGTGAAGTCTCCGTGGCGCGTGGGGAGCGGAGACTGCGCGTCGACGTAGAGCCGCGGGCGCTCGTCGTTCAGGGTCATCGTGGCGGTCCTTTCGGGCGCGTCTACAGCATCTCCCTCGCGGGCGACACCTCGACGCGAACGGTCTGATGCTCTTCATGCGCCCGGTGGCGCGCGCCGCGATGCGTGTTGGAATCGATCGCGGCCGATGATGTATGGTGCCGCCCGGACGTGATTGCAACGGAGGCACCGTGACGGGTCGCACCGCAAGAGTCGTGATCGTTGGCGGCGGCATCATCGGGTCGCTCACCGCGCTTCGCCTCGCCGACGCGGGCGCAGACGTGCTGGTCATCGACCGCGGAACCCCGGGCGCAGAGGCTTCGAGCGCCGCCGCGGGCATCCTCGCAGCGCAGGCCGAAGCCACGGGCCCGGGCGCCCTCTTCGACCTCGCGATGGAGAGCCGCGCCATGCACGCCGCCCTCGCCGACGAGCTCCGCGGACGCACCGGCGTCGACGCTGGCTTCGAACACCGCGGCGTTCTCGAAGCCGCGCGCACCGAGGCCGAAGCCGAGGCGCTCCTCGCGAAGACCGCCTGGCAGCGCGAGCGATCGCTCCCCGTCGAGGTGCTCGACACGCGGGGCCTCCGTCAGCGCGAGCCCGGTCTCGCCGCGGGATTCACGCGCGGCGTGTGGTTCCCCGAAGACGCGTGCGTCGACCCCGCGAGGCTCATGGCCGCGGTGTGTCAGGCCGCTGCGCGCGCGGGCGTGCAGTACCGCGCGGGCGTCACCGTGCGACGCGTGGCCGTCGAGAAGCGCCGCGCGAAGGGCGTCGAGACCGACGAGGGCCTCGTCGAAGGCGACGCCGTGGTCATCGCCGCAGGCGCGTGGAGCGGACTGGTTGAAGGCGCCCTCGGCAACCCTTCGAGCGTGCGCCCCGCGCGCGGACAGATCGTCGAGCTCGACACCTGCCCGTCACCGCTCAAGGGCGTGGTGTACGCGCACGGCGGCTACCTCGTCCCCCGCGCCGACGGACGCGTGATCGTCGGCAGCACGCTGGAGTTCGTGGGCTACCGCCGCGGCGTCACGGTCGACGGACTCGCGAAGGTGCTCGGCGTCGCGTCGCGCACGATCCCCGCGCTCGGCGAGGCCAGCGTGTCTCGCACGTGGTCGAACTTTCGCCCCTACACCGACGACAAGATCGCCTTCGTGGGCCCGCGCGAGATCGAAGGTCTCATCATCGCCACGGGCCACCACCGCAGCGGAATCCTCCTCGCGCCCGTCACCGCGGAGATCGTCCGCGACGTGATCCTCCGCGGCAACACGCGCCGCCCCATCGCGGCGCTCTCACCGCTCCGCGCGCCCCCCGCGAGCACATGACACGCGACAGGCTCATCGATCGCAGCGAGCGCGCCAACGGGCTCACGCACCACGTCGTCGAGCACCCCGGCGCAGGACGCACGCCCGTCCTCCTCCTCCACGGCTACCTCGACCTCGCGCGCAGCTTCACGGGCGTCATCACGCGCCTCGGCGACGAGGGTCACCGCGTGTGCGCGCCTGATTTCCGCGGCCACGGAGACAGCGCGCGCGTCCCCGAGGGGGCCTACTACCACTTCCCCGACTACCTCGCGGACATCGCGGGACTGCTCGACGCGCTCTCGCTCGAACGCCCGCACGTCGTGGCGCACTCGATGGGCGGCTCCGTCGCCACGATGCTCGCGTCGGTGCTCCCCTCGCGCGTGCGATCACTCACGCTCATCGAAGGGCTCGGCCCTCCCGCGATGCCGCCCGAGGTCACGCCCGACCGCACGGCGCTGTGGCTCGAAGGCGTCGCGAAGGTGCGCGCGCGAGGCGCTCGACGCATGGCCTCCCTCGACGACGTGATCGCGCGGATGCGCATGTCGAACACCGACGTGCCCGAGGCCATTCTGCGCGAGGTGGCGCCCTACGGGGTGCGCGCGACCGACGACGGCGGATGGGTCTTTCGCTTCGACCCGCTGCACCAGACGACCTCTCCGTCGCGCTTCGACGCCGAGGGATTCGAAGCGTACATCGCGCGCATCACCTGCCCGGTGCTGCACGTGTGGGGACGCGCCCCCGAGGGCTTCGAGCTCTACGCGAAGCGCGCCGACCTCTTCGCCAACGCGCGCCGGGTCGTCTTCGAAGACGCCGGACACATGATCCACTGGACGCGCCCCGATCCCCTCTGCGCCGCGCTCCTCTCGTACTTCGACGACGTGGAGCGCGCGGGCTGATGTCCGAGGCGCGCCCGTCGAGCGCGCGATGGCTCGCGCTCCTCGTCGCCGCGGTGGCGATCGGCGTGTACCTCAACACGCTCGGTCACGGCTTCGTCGTCGACGACGAGGGAGCCATCACTTCGAACACCACGGTCACGGGGCCCTTCTCGCTCTCGTCACTCTT
This sequence comes from Myxococcota bacterium, assembly GCA_052035985.1. Lineage (GTDB taxonomy): Bacteria > Myxococcota_A > Polyangia > Polyangiales > CAISKJ01. The sequence goes on from JBPOHC010001033.1 coordinate 23,825, forward strand.
CGGCACCGACTTCTGGGGGCAGACCCGTCGCGGCGGCGGAACCATCGGCACATACCGCCCCTTCGCGACGCTGACCTTCGCGCTCGACTGGCGCACGGGCGGCGGGCGCCCGTGGATCTTTCACCTCCACAACGCGATCCTTCACGGCCTCGCGAGCGCGCTCTTCTTCCTCGGTCTGCGCAAGATCAACAGCGCCGCGCTCACGCCCTTCGCCGTCGCGATCCTCTTCGCGCTTCACCCGCTGCACACCGACGCGGTGGCCTCCATCGTGGGACGCGCCGACGTGCTCGGCTTCATCGGCTGCGCGCTCACATGGTGGTTCCACCGCCGCGAAGGACGCGCCGCCACGGCGCTCTCCGCGCTCTCCTTCGCGCTCGCGATGCTCTCGAAGGAGTCGTCGCTCACGCTCCTCCCGCTCCTCGCGATCGGAGACCTCGGCCCCGAGCGCGCGTCGCTGCGTGCTCGACTCACGCGCTACGCGACCTTCATCGCGACGGTCGCGATGGTCACCGCGCTCCGCTACCACGTCGTCGGGAGCCTCCGCGGCTTTCGCATCGATCCCCTCTACAACACGCTCGCGGGCGCTCCCCTCGCGGCGCGCGAGGTCACGGCGCTCGGCCTCTTCGGCAGGGCCACCGAGCTCCTCGTCGCGCCGCACGGACTCCTCTTCGACTACGGCCCCACGGCCGTGATGCCCTCGACGACACCCAACCTCCGCACCGCGCTCGGCGCCCTCGCCATCGCTACATTTCTCACGATCGCCCTCCGCGCATGGAAGCGTGCGCACCCCCTCACCGAAGCCGCCGCCTGGGTGCTCATCCCCGGAACGCTCGCGTGCAACGCGCTGGTGCTGCTCCCGATGACCTTCGCGGAGCGCCACTGGTACCTGCCCTCCGCGGGCTTTCTGGTGCTCGTCGCGGCGGGGCTCTCGCGCCTCGAAGAGCGCTTCGGCGCGCGTGCGGTCGCGGTCGTGGCGCTCGTGATCGCGACGCTCTACGCGCCGGTGACGTGGTCGCGCAACCGCGCGTGGGCGAGCTCCGAGTCGCTCTCACGCGCCGACGCAGAGGCCGAGCCACGCAGCGTGCTCGCGCAGATGAACGTCGCGATCACCGACCTCAACCGCGGACACCTCGACGACGCCATCGCGCGCTGCACGCTCATCACACGCCTGCTCCCCACATGGAGCACGCCCTGGGGATGCATCGGCGTGGCGCTCGCGAACCGCAGACAAGACGCCGAGGCCGAGCGCGCGTTTCGAACGATGCGCGCGACGGGCGAGGTGGCGTGTCAGTACCGCATCGCCTTCGCGCGATTCCTCTTCGTGCGAGGGCGTTACGACGAGTCACGCGACGAGCTCCGCGCGATGCGCCGCGACGGATTCTGGCCCGCAGGCGCGACGGAGCTCGCCCGCGCCGTACGCGACGCCCGCCACGCTCCCCCTCACTAACGCGACTGTCAAAGGACCGGCGGCGGTAACGACGCCGGGGGCGATCTCAGCGCGACGCCCCGGCGCGCCAGGCTCGCCATAGCGGACGACAAAGCCCGCGGCGAGCACCGCATAGGTGGCAAGGTTCCACACCACCAGCGCGAACACGGGCGGATTGAGTACGTCGATCCGTTTCGTACCCCCGACCCAGTCGGATGCGGCACCGGCGACGAACGCCGCCACCGCCAGCGCGCCGCCGACCCACGGCCGCCACCGCCAGGCGCCCGCGAGCCGCGCGACCGGATGGCCGCGCGTGGCCATGCGCTCGAGCGCGAGGCGCGCGCGACGCGCGACGAAATCAGCAGGGGGCGCGTCGGCGCCGACGACCTCCGCCGCCGCGCGGCTCGCCCACGCGCGATCGTCGTCGGTCCAGGCGGCGCCGGCGCGGTCGGCGGTCTCGACCGCGCGTACGGCAGTCACCGCAAGTGCGGAGGTCTCGTCCATGGCCACGCGATTGTCGCCCGCCCGGCGCCGCGCTGGCCAGCACCGGACGTGCAGATGCGCGCGGCCGCCTCAGCGGCGGAGGTTGCCGGGGGGCAGTTCGCCGGGTGGCAACTCGATGCGGCCGGCGCCGGCACGCTCCTTCCGGTGCGGCATCCGCTTCAGCGGACCGTACGGCTCTATCTCCTGGGCACGCGCGGTCTCCTGCGCCTTGGCGAGCTGCTTGACCTCGTCGCGGGTACCGCCGCCGCCGGCCGCGAGATTGGCGGCGACCACGCGGGCCAGCTGGGCGGACGCCACGCTGGTGCCGTTCATCGCGACCGTTGATCCCGAGCGCAAACCGGCGGCGAGGAGGCCGCCCCGCGCGTGCGAGTGTTCGGCGTACGTCGCCGCGTCGGGGCCATCGAGCTTGTCGGGTCCACGGCGCGGCGTGCCTCCGCCCGCTTCGGGCTCGACGGTCGGGCCGGCGGCCGAGTACGGCGCCATCGACAGGTCGCGTACGCGGCAGCCGGCGGCCACGACGGTCAGCCGCCCGGATGCGAAGCCGTTCAGCGAGCCGTACCGCTGCACCGAGCACGCGACGATGTCCTCTTCCTCGATGGCCCCGTCCTTGCGGAACCGGTGCTCGAGATAGTCGCGGTCGGCGAACCGCGACTGCCGGCCGCGGACCGGATAGCCCATCGGCGTATCGTTGCGCCGAATCCACGCGTCGACGTGGATCGACCCCGGCGCGCGGTTGTAGACCTCGATCGTGTACGCCCCGGGCGGCGCGATCTCGTCGCTCTCGGTCGTCCGCGCGGTCGGATACACGCCGAGCACGATCACCCGCCGGTTTCCCGGTTGCGACCCGGGGCCGTGGTGGCGTATCCACAACAGCGGCAGGTTCGCCGACGGCCACGCGTACTCGCCCGGCGACTCCTCGACCCACGGCGTCGTGTAGCCGGTCGGCGTCGTGACGCGGACGGCCACGTGCCCGAACTTCGTGCCACGCGGAAGCCAGATCTCGAGGAAGCTCGGCGTCTTGCCGTCGGGCAGGACCTCCCAGCGCAGCTTCCCGGAGTGCAGCCTGCGAATGTCGAGCGCGCCGTGGCACCGCGCCAGGTGGCCGTTGCCGGACGGCACGACGATCGAGAGCCTCTGGCCGTTTGCGCGCGCCAGCGCGATGATCTCGTCGAGCGCCGCGTCGAGCTTGCCGGTGCCGTCGTGCGGCCCGTCGCGCGTGCCATAGCTCACGTTGACCACGCACGGCAGCGGCGCACCGCCGTTCGCCGCACCCGCGTCGGTCGCGCACTGGAGAATCCAGCGAACGCCGTCGATGACGTACGACGGCAGTTGCGCGCCGCTGGTGTCGGCGGTGATCGCCACGGGCAGCTGGACGGCGGCGATCGTCGGCGACGTCGCCGTGACGTCGGCGGGGTTCATACCGGCGGCGAGGTCCATGACGGCGGTACCGTGGCCAGCGCGCCGTGCCCACGACTTGTGCCCGGGATCCAGGTAATCGAGCCCGGCCGCACGGTAGACCGCCTCCTCGTCCGGCCCCGTCGGCGAGTCCGCGGCGGCCAGCACGACGTCGATCCACTGGCGGTCGAGCACCACCCCGAGACTCGGTGCCGGACCGACGCTGGGCTGCGGACCCGGCACGCCGATGCCCGCGAGATCCTGCCCCCAGAAGGCGTGCAGCCGCGTAACGTCATTGCCGGCGGACTTCGTGCGGAACCGGGCGTTGGCGAAGCCGATCGCGTCGTCGATGACCCCGACCATGACGCGGGCCGCGGCCGTGCCCGGCGCCGGGTCCTGCGACAAGCGCCCGAACGGCAAGGCCTGCGCCTGTTGCGCCTTCGCGCGCTGGCGCCCGTCGCGGCCGTGGTCGACACCGGATTCCGTCCCCTCCCCGGGCATGAAGTCGAGCCGCGGCGTCGGCGCGCACAACTCGAACGCGCGGACGATCTCGCGCAGGTGTTCGTCCTTCGCGAGCAGCGCGAAGAACCCCTTGCGCGCGAGCGCCGTCACGAAGCGCGCCTTCCTGAGCGCGGGCAGCGGTTCTCGATACGACCGGTCGAAGTAAAGGTCCTTGCCGCAAATGGCATCGAGCACGTGGACCACCTCGACCAGCGGGCGGCGCAGTTCCAGCACGACCGGAAAGGCCTGCGCCTTGTTGCCGCGGATGAACCGAAAGCCCGTCGCCTCGCCGAACAGGTAATACGGGTCGAACGGGGCCTGCCAGTAGCCGCCGTCCCGGTCGTCGCGATGCGGCGGGTCGGCGGGCGGCGGCCGGTCGGTATCGAAGTCGGGGATCGGCATGGAGGTCTCCCTCACGCAGCGGTCGGCGGCCCGCGGAGGCGCCGGGCGAGCTTCACTTCCACTCGTCGCTCGCCTGGCTCCACAGCCATGCGAGCGTCTTCGGCGTGGGCCCGATCGCCACCGTCGCCGTGAGCGCCTTCATGTAGCCCAGGTTATTCGGGAAGGGGACCTTGGCCGGGTCGGCCTTCGTGACGTCGCACATCTGCGTGAAGTCGAAGTCGCTGGTCGCGCCGAACTGGTCGCCCATGAATTCGTGGCCCTTGATGCTCACGTTGCCCTTGCACGACGCGACGAAGTACTCGCCGAGCGCGAGCCCCAGGAACTGGCCGGCTGCGCTGTCGACCGGGAAGTGAACGCCGGCCACCGTGCGGTTCACCGCGACGCGCGACGCCTGCCGCATCAGCTGCGCGCACTGCATCGGCACGCCGGTCTGGGGCGTGGCGATCGTCGCGAGCAGATGGGCGACGGCGAACGCCTCGGTCGCGTGCCCGCTCGGGTACGACCCGTGCCCCGGCGTCTGGATCATCGGCTGGATCTGCGGCGACAGGTGGTGCGGGCGCAGACACGCGAGAGCGTGCTTGAAACGCATCTCGACGTAGTTGGCAAGCCGCAGCAGGCAATCGACAAGCTCATACGTGTAGCGCGACCGGTCGGGCTGCAGCGGGACGACCGATGCCCAGAACGCCGCCGGCGGCGTCATCTGCGCGAGGATCTCGGCGCTGCGGTCCTCGCGCAGGTCCGCGTACGCCGCCACGAGGTCGAGCTGCACTTCGAAGTCGGTCTTCGCGGGCCGCTTCATTGTCGCGAGCGGCGTCCGGCCACCGGCGCCCGAGACGTACGAGAGCTCGGCGGTATTGCCGTTCATCGCAAACCACAGCCGGGACTGCAGCTCGAAATCGAGCACGGTCGCGCGGACCCACGGTGCCCAGCGCTTGACGTTGTCGTCATTGCCGGCGCCCTCGACGTCCAGTTCCTTGTAGCTGGCGATGCCGGTCACCTGCTGCCAATCGCCGACGATCGCGTCGCGATGGCCGATGAGCGCGCCCGAGACGAGCGGTGTGCCGCTGCCGCCCGGACCGACGCCACCCACGCCGCCGACGCCCCCTACTCCGCCGACCCCACCGACCCCACCGACCCCACCGACCCCGCCTACCCCGCCTACCCCGCCTACTCCGCCGACGCCGCCTACCCCGCCGACGCCGCCCACGCCACCTACCCCGCCGACGCCACCCACGCCACCTTCAGGACCGATTCCGGACATCGCGACCTCCGTTCGTCGTTGTTGCGTGCTTCGCCGCGGCGCGCGGCAACCGTTGGCTCACTCGGGAACGCCCGCGGCGTGCAGTGTCTGCGCCCAGATCCGGCCGGTTTCGTAGCCGGTACTGGGCGACCGCGCGACGAACCGGGACACCGTGAACGAGGGCTCGACACTCAGCAGTTCGGCGACCATCCGCCGCGCCTCGCCCTCGCGCCCGGTTTGCCACTGCGCGATCGCCAGCGCGCGCAACGTCGAGGCGTGCCTGCGGTTGGCGCGGTACGAGCGCAGGGCGAGCTCGTACGCCTGTTCGTAGTCCTTCGCCGCCAGCGCCGCGGTGGCCGACAGCGAATCGAAGAAGTACTTGAGCGGGTCGAGCGGCGACAGCGCGCGCGCGCGTGCCGTGTGCGCGACCGCCGGCGCCGCCTCGCCGCGGAATGCGTGCATCGTGCCCTTGAGGAGCCACGCGAGCGAGTCGTTCGGGTTCACCGCGAGCGCGCGCTCGTAGCGCTCTTCCGCGACGTCGAGTCGCCTCAGCAGGTTCGTGTGGACGAACCCGTCGACGGCAAGCGCCAAAGAGCACTCCGGATCTTCGTCGAGCGCGCGCCGCGTGCAGTCGAGCGCGGCACGCGCGTCGGCGGCCGTGTCGGGCGACCAGCCCTGCTGCACGCGTAGCACGTGCCACTTCGCGAGCCACGCCTGCGGCACCGCGAGTCGCGGCGCGCGCTCGGTCAGCGTGCTCAGCATTGCCTCGGCCCGCTCGAAGTCGCGGGCCGACAGCCGGTGCATCAGGGCGACGGCGCCGAGCAGCAGCGTGCACGCCTCGAGCGTAGGCAGCGCCTGCGTCTGCGCGCGCTTGAGCTCGGTCGACAGTACGGCGTCGCCGACGCCGGCGACGATCGTCGCGACCAGCGCGTCCTCGCCGCGCAGCACGCCCTCGACGTCGCCGCGGACGACGTTTGACCAGACGACGTAGCCGGTCTTCGCCTCGACGAGCTCGACCGTCGCCGCGAGTTGCCGTCCCGCGATCCGGTACGTGCCGGACACGATGAAGCTCGCGGCGAGGTGCGGGGCGACCGGCGCGCCCCGGCCGAGGGGCCCC
>JBPOHC010000678.1:0-7004 GCA_052035985.1 Myxococcota bacterium
CTCAGGCCGAGCGAGGCCAGGTGGCGACGGGCGTTCCGTCGAGGGGCGTCTGCCGCGCGTGGCTCATGTGGTAGCGCAGGCGGCTCACCAGCGTCGCCGGTGACGTGGGATCGACGGCGCTCACGGCGACGCCTCCGTTGGCGCGGGCGAGGGCCGCGGCGACGCCGGGCGGGGCCGCGTCGGACTTGTTGAACACCATGAGCCGCGGGATCGACGCGAGCTCGAGCTCCGTCAGCAGCGCCTCGGTGGTCTCGATGTGATCTTCGAAGCGCGGATCGCTCGCGTCGACCACATGGAGCAGAAGGTCCGCGTCGGCGGCCTCTTCGAAGGTCGCGCGAAAGGCCGCGACGAGGTCCTTCGGCAGGTCGCGGATGAAGCCCACCGTGTCGGTGATCACCACCTCGTGACCGCGCGACGTGGCGCTCTCGGGGTCCGCGGGGTCGGGCTCGATCCAGAGCTTGCGCGAGCGCGGGTCGAGCGTGGCGAAGAGCTTGTCTTCCGCGAGCACCCCGGCGCCCGTGAGCGCGTTGAGGAGCGTGCTCTTGCCCGCGTTGGTGTAGCCCACGAGCGCCACCACGAAGACCCCCGAGCGGAGCCGACGCTGACGGCGCTGACGGCGCTGCGACGAGAGCTCCTTGAGCTGCGACTCGAGGTGCGAGATGCGGTCGCGCGCGCGGCGTCCGGCGATCTCGAGCTTGGTCTCGCCAGGGCCTCGGCCGCCGATGCCGCCGGTGAGGCGCGAGAGCGAGTCGTCCTTCTGGCCGAGGCGCGGGAGCATGTACTTGAGCTGCGCGAGCTCGACCTGGAGCTTGCCGTCGCGGCTCTCGGCGCGCTGCGCGAAGATGTCGAGGATGAGCTGCGAGCGGTCGATGACCTTGAGGTCCGTGACCGCCGCGATGGCCGCGGCCTGCGACGCCGTGAGGTTGCGGTCGAAGATGAGCACGTCGGCGTCGCGCTGCATCGAGCGCAGCACCACGTCGTCGAGCTTGCCTTTGCCCATCACGTACTTCGGGTCGATCTGGTCGCGCACCTGCGAGACCTCGTCGACGACGGCCACTCCCGCCGTGCGCGCGAGCTCGCGGAGCTCACCGAGCGAGTCCTCGACGGAGCCGCCGCGGCGCTTGTCGGTGACGTGCACGAGCACGGCGCGTCCTTCGGGGGCGCTCACCTCGCGGCTGTTCGACACGCGCGCGAACTCGGCCTCGAGCGCGCGCATCGTCGCGGCGAAGTCGACGTCGAGGCGGTGATGCGGCGTGGCGGGCTCCTCGCGCCAGAGCTTCCCCTCGGAGTTCTCGGGGAGGAGGTGCGCCCAGGTCACGGAGCCCGGTGTGCCGTCGGGGTTCATCAGCAGCGCGGCCACGAGGTCGAGTCGCAGGCGCGACAGGTCGACGAGGTCGTCGTGCGTGAGCCCCTCACCGCGCAGGTGCGTGTGGATCAGCCGCAGCGCGCGGAAGCGCCCGTTCGCCGCGCGCAGGCGCCCGACGTCGGGGAGCATGAGCTTCGAAGCGTCTCCGACGATGACGTGCTCGATCACGCCCGACCGATGCACGAGCACGCCGACCTGACGGCCCGTCGACGACGACGCCTCAGCGAGGGAGCGCAGGAGCTCGGGGGTGGCGATGCGATCGGAGGGGACGCGGCGTCGGTAGATGCGCTCGAGGGCGCGCGTATCGCTCGGAGACAGGCCCGTGGTGTTGCCGAAGATTTCGATGGGGCACCTCCACCCGTGAGCGTACGCCGTTCTCACGAACGCGCACAGAATCAGGGTGATTTCGTGGCCCGAGGGGACAGAACGCGAGGCGCTACGGACCCGCGAGGTGCTTCGTGAGCAGCGCGCGCACGTCGTCGGGGATGGGCACCGACGTGAGCGTGTCGAGGCGCGCGGTCACGACCACCTGACGCACCGTCGCGCAGACGACGCCGTCGCGCTTGCGAGAGATGTCGTGGCGAAAGGTGATGCTCTTGGTGCCGAGCTTCTCGACGGCGACGTCGATGAGGGCCACATCGCCGTAGCGGAGCGGCGCGCGGTAGTCGACCTCGACGCGCACCGAGGGGATGCCGATGTCGCGCTCCATCGTGAGGTGGGGATAGCCGCCGGGGAGCTCGCCGAAGAGCGCCTCGAGGGCGTCGTGGCAGTAGGCGGGGTAGTGGGCGAAGAAGACGATGCGCGCGGCGTCGACGTCAGCAAAGCGCACGGTGCGTTCGTGGCGGAACATACGGGGAGCGGGGAACTTCTTCGCTCCGACCCCGGAAAGCAACGGAATAGGCCCAGCGAGAGGCCGGTTACGCGCGCGACCGGCGCTCTTCGTGGACTCGTTGACACGTGGAGGTCGCTGGATAGGATGCGCGCCGCCGGGCGGCACCCCCCGTGGTGCCGACGTGTGTCTTTCGCTCGTGAAACAAGCGAAATACAGACGGAAGACCGGCGCGCGACAGGGTGGCGACACCCGCCGCGGCGACCAATGGGGGTCGCCGACGGCAGACGCGAGGCAACAGGAATCGATTACCAGGCGAATGGCGAGGCGATGTCCACTGATGTGATGATCGAGGCGCGCGACCTGACGAAGATCTACGGTACGCAGCGCGCCGTCGACCGGTTGAACTTCGAGATCCGACGCGGTGAGGTCGTCGGCTTCCTCGGCCCCAACGGGGCGGGCAAGTCGACGACGATGAAGATCCTGACCTGCTTCATCTCGCCCTCCGAGGGGACGGCGAAGGTGGGCGGGCACGACGTGTTCAATGACCCGCTGGCGGTGCGGTCGGTGCTCGGATACCTGCCGCAGCGCGCGGCGCTCTACCCCGAGATGGGCGTGGTCGAGTACCTGGAGTTCGCCGCGGAGCTCCGCGCGATCCCGAAGGGCGACCAGCGCGAGCGGATCAAGAAGGTGGTCAAGATCTGCGGCCTCGAAGACGCCCTCCGCAAGGAGATCGGGCAGCTCTCATACGGCTACCGTCAGCGCGTGGGTCTCGCGCAGGCGCTCATCCACGACCCGCCCATTCTCATCCTCGACGAGCCTACGGCGGACCTCGACCCCAACGAGAGCGCGCAGATCATCGAGTACATCAAGGAGATCGGCAAGACGCGCACGGTCATGCTCTCGACGCACGACCTCACCGAGGTGAAGGCCGCGTGCGCCCGGGTGCTCATCGTGAACCGCGGGAAGATCGTGGCCGACGGCGCGCCCGACGACCTCGCCGCGAAGTCGGGCCGCGTGCGCTACGTGCTCGCCATCGACGAGAAGGAGGGCGCGAAGTCCGAGGGCGGCTACCGCAAGGCCCCCGCGGGCATCGGTGACGTGCTCGACGCCGTGAAGGGCGTCGTGAAGGACAGCGCCGTGAAGGAGCTGCCGAGCGACGACCGCGCCCACGTGGTCGAGATCACCGCCAAGGGCGGCGACGACCACCGCAGGGAGTTCTTTCAGCTCGCGGTCGACAAGGGGTGGGCGCTGCTCGAGCTGCGCCGCGAGGCCCTTCAGCTCGAAGAGGTGTTCCGCCAGCTCACGGTGGGCGCCGACGCGAAGGCCGCGAGTGAGAAGTCTGATTCCAAGAGAAGCACCGCGAAGGAGTGACGACCATGTCAGAGACCGCCGCAGCAAGCGCCCCGGCGGGAGCCATTCCCCGCGGCTCCACCGGGACCATGACCAACAACACCTGGGTGATCGCGAAGCGCGAGTTCGCCTCGTACTTCAGCTCCCCCCTGGGCTACATCGTGATCGGGATGTTCCTGCTCCTCGTGGGCTTCCTGGTCTTCTATCCCTTCGCCTTCCTCGTGATCGGCAAGACCTCTCTCCAGCCGCTCTTCAACGCGATCTCGTGGCTCCTGCCGCTCATCTCTCCCGCCATCGCGATGCGCACCTTCGCGGAGGAGCAGCGCACGGGCACCCTCGAGATGCTCATCACGCAGCCCGTCCGTGACTGGGAGGTCATCCTCGGCAAGTTCCTCGGGGCCGCCGGGCTCCTCGGCGTCGCCCTCGGCGCGACCTTCATCTACCCGATGGTCATCTCGAAGATGGGCGAGCTCGACTGGGGCCCCGCCATCGGCGGCTACCTCGGCCTCATGCTCGGCGGCGCGGCCTACGTCTCCCTCGGCGTGATGGTCTCGTCGCACACCAAGGACCAGATCACCGCGTTCTTTCTCGCCTTCATCATCGGCGCGGTCTTCTTCCTCCTCGACAAGGCGCCGATCATGTTCGGCAACAGCGCCACGGTGCTCGAGTACCTCTGCCCCGACTACCACTTCAAGAGCATCGCCCGCGGCGTCGTCGACATCCGCAACGTCATCTACTTCCTCTCTGTGATCTCCGTGTGCCTCCTCGCGACCGCGCGCTCGCTCGGCAGCCGGAGGTGGAGCTGACATGGAACGCCGCAGCCAGGCCCGCGCCGAATCCGGCGCCTTCGTCTTCATCGTCCTCACCGCGCTGGTCTTTCTCAACGTCCTCGCGGTGAAGGTCTTCCACGTCCGCTTCGACCTCACGAAGCGGCGCCTGTACTCGTTGTCCGAAGGCACCAAGCGCACGCTCGGTCGCCTCACCGACAACCTCACCGTCACCGTCTACTGGACCCCCGACCAGCCGCCTCCCGCCAACGACGACGAGCGACTCCTCCACGAGCAGCTCGAGGAGTACACCGCGGCGGCGCACGGTCGCGTCGAGGTCCGCTGGGTCCGCACCGACAACGACGAGCGCAAGCGCGCCGCCGAGAGCGCGAGCTGCTCCAAGCGCATCCTCCAGACGGTGCGCGAGGGACAGGCCCAGGCCGTCGAGGTCTACCGCTGCATCACGTTCTCGTACCTGCGCAACAGCGAGCGCATCGACTTCGTGAACCCCAACGTCGAGGGGCTCGAGTACGAGGTCACCTCGATCATCAAGAAGATGATCGACCCCGAGCGCACCATCGGCTTCCTCACGGGCCACGACGAGGGGACCCCCGACAGCGCGATGCCCTACCTCTCGCGCATCATGACCGAGATGCACGTGGGCTACACGACCCGCAACATCGACCTCCACGGCGGCGACGACGACATCCCCACCGACGTGAAGGGGCTCATCATCAACAACCCGACGCGCGCCATCTCGGAGCGCGAGCTGCGCCGCATCAACGCGTACCTCATGCGCGGCGGCGCCGTGGCGGTCTTCGCCTCGGGCGTCAACGTCACCGGCACCGACACGCGTCCGTCGGGCGCCAACGCCGAGCACAACCTCGGTCAGCTCCTCTCGGGCTACGGGATCACCCTGCGCCAGAACCTCGTGCTCGACGCGCGCGCCTCCGACGCCGTCGCCGAGATCGACCAGGGCCGCGCGCGCATCCGCCTCTTCACCTTCCCCGCCATCGCCGAGGACGGTCTCAACCAGTATCACTCGTCGGTCTTCCGCCTGCCCTTCATCGTCACGCCCTTCGTGTCGCAGCTCGACGTCGACCGCTCGCGCTACTGCGAGGCCCGCGACGAAGAGGAGGCCAGGACGAAGTGCGGCGACCGCCCGGCGCTCATCACCATCGGCCGCACGAGCGACATCTCGGTCGTGCAGCAGGGCACCTTCGAGCTCGACGCGATCGACCTGCTCATGCGCCGTCAGACCGTCTTCGGTCGCCCCGGCGGACACGGTCCCTTCACCGTCGCGGTCGCCGCGGTCGGTCCGCTCCGCAGCGCCTTTCAGGGTGACGCGCCCGCTTCGGCGGACGGCGGCGTGACGGGATCGCCCATCACCGCGCCCGCGCAGGCGACGCGCGAGCACCCGGCGCGGCTCCTCGTCGTGGGCTCGGGCAAGATGTTCGGCATCGACCAGCTCCGCGAGATCGCGCCGCTCCAGGGCGCGATGCCCACGAACGTCCAGATGCTCTTCAACGTCTTCGACTGGCTCAGCCAGGACTCGGACCTCCTCGCCGTTCGCGCGAAGAACGTCTCGGAGCCCGAGCTCGCCACGACGAGCGAGACCAAGAAGAACCTCTTCAAGTGGGGCTCGATCCTCGGCCTCCCGGCGATCGTCGGGGTCCTCGGATGGATCCTCATGGGTCTCCGCGCGCGCCGCCGCGCCGAGATCAAGCTCTGATCACAGACCCCAACAACACCCTCCAGCACAGAACCACCGACCTATGAATTCCAAGGGAATCGGCATCGCCCTGGGCGTGCTCGCGGTGCTCGTGATCGCAACGATCCTCGCGTACCGGCAGCCCGCTTCGGAGACCACCGCGGCGCTCACCAACCCCTGGTCGCGCCTCGACAAGCCCCGCGTCGACCACGTCACCATCCGTCGTCCGTCGGCGCCCGCCAACCAGCAGACCCTCGAGTTCGAGAAGCGCGACGGCGCCTGGCGCATGACTGCTCCCGGCGTCGGCCCCACCGAGGCGCGCGCCCTCGAAGACCTCATCGACCGCTTCGCGGAGATGAACGTCGTCGCCATCGCCGGTCGCAACGCCACCTCGTACGCGACCTTCGAAGTCGACGACGAGCACGCCACGCGCGTCACGCTCAAGGCCGGCTCGTCGGCCGTGCTCGACGTGTTCGTGGGCACCAACATCGACTCGGGCACGGCCGTCCGCGCGCCGGGCAAGCCCGAGATCTACCGCGTCGACCAGTCGATCAACGGCATGGTCACGCGCGCGCCCCGCGACTGGCGCGAGCGCAACGTGACCCACAACGCGCGCGAAGACGTGCGCGCCGTCGAGTGGACCAACCGCGGTCACACCTACCGCTTCACGCGCAACGGCGACACCTGGACGCCCGCCGCGGGCACCGTCGTCGACCGCCTCGACACGGCCAAGGTCAACTCGCTGGTCGACTCGGTGACGAACCTCCACGCGTCGGATTTCGCCGACGCGGGCGCCGCGACGGGCATCACCAACGACTCGGCGCGCGTGACCCTCGAGCTCGCGACGGACTCGGGCGAGCAGCGCGTGACCGTGCGCGTGGGCAACAACAGCGGCGATCAGGAGACCTTCGCGCAGCGCGAGGGCTCCGACGTGGTGTTCGTGATCTCGCGCTCGCAGGCCGACGCGGTGAACCCCGA
>JBPOHC010000416.1:0-2631 GCA_052035985.1 Myxococcota bacterium
CGCGGCGAGCGCGCCGTCGTCGAGCGCCGTCATCTCGGAGCCGGTGAGCGCCGCCACGCCTTCACCCCACATGCCGAGCGCGCGCGCGATGGCCTCCGCGGTCTTCGGGTGGTCGCCGGTGATCATCATCACCCGGACGCCCGCGGCCTTGCAGGCGTCGAGCGCGCCCCGCACGTCGTCGCGCGGCGGGTCGATCATCCCGACGATGCCGAGCAGCGTCAGCCCCTCTTCGAGGTCGCTGCCGGAGCCTTCGGTGCGCGCGACCGCGAGCGTGCGCAGGGCCCTCTCGCTCATGGCGTCGGCCGCGCCCTGCGCCGCGCGCCGGTCCGCGTCGGTCATCGCGACAGCGCCGTCGCCCGACGCCCGCTGCGTGCAGCGCGCGAGCACGACCTCCACCGCGCCCTTCACGTGCGACGCGCGGGTGCCCGAGGCGTCGCGCGTAGCCACCGCCATCCTGCGGCGCTCGGACGTGAACGCGCGCCGCTCGACGGAGGGGGAGCGCTCGCGCAAGGCGCGCTCATCGAGCCCGACCTTCCGGGCGAGCACGAGGAGCGCGCCCTCCATCGGGTCGCCGAGCACCCGCACGCCGCCGTCGCGCTCCTCGAGCGACGCGTCGTTGCACAGCGCGGCGCTCTCCGCGAGGTTGCGCAAGCCGACGGTTCCTGTCGCGTCGATGCCCTGCACGGCGCCGTCGAGCGAGTAGCCCGCGCCGCCGACGGCGTACGCGCGCCCGTCGTACCATGCCTCGGTGACGGTCATCTCGTTGCGCGTGAGCGTGCCCGTCTTGTCGGTGCAGATCACCGTCGCGGCCCCCAACGTCTCGACCGCCGCGAGGCGGCGCACGATCGCGCCCTTGCGCGCCATGCGCTGCGTGCCGAGCGCGAGCACGATCGTGGCGATCGCCGGAAGCCCCTCGGGGATGATCGCCACGGCGAAGCTCACGGCTTCGAGGAGCACGCGATGCCACGCGCGCCCCTGCCACCAGACACCCCACGCGAAGAGCGCGATGGTGACGACCACGCAGGTGATCAGCACGCGCTGCCCGAACGTGGCGAGAGACGCTTCGAGGGGCGTCGGCGGCCGGACCTCCGCGGCGAGCATCCCCGAGATGTGCCCGAGCTCGGTGCGAGGCCCCGTGGCCACGACGAGGCCCGAGCACACGCCGCGCACGACCGCGGTGCCTAGGAAGAGCATGGAGCGGCGGTCGGCGAGCGCGGCGTCGACGTCGACCGGGGCTGCGGCGCTCTTCGAAACGGCGACGCTCTCGCCCGTGAGAATCGACTCGTCGACCGCGAGGTCCGCGCCGTCGAGCAGCCGCAGGTCCGCGGGGACGGTGTCCCCAGCCTGGAGTTCCACGACGTCACCGGGGACGAGCGCCTCCGCGGGCGCCTCGGTGAGCGCCCGACTTCGGCGCACGCGCGCGATGGGCACCACGAGGCGTTGGAGCGAGCGGAGCGCCTCGTCGGCGCGCCGCTCCTGGACGAATCCAAGGACGGCGTTGAGGGCCACGATGGCCGCGATGGCCACGGCGTCGCCGAAGCGCGCGAACCACGGGCCGCTGCCCTGCTCCCGCAGAGAGACGGCGACAGCGACGCACGCGGCGACGAGCAGGGTGATCACAAGCGGGCTCGTGAACTGAGCGAAGAAGCGTCGCAGCGCGCTCGGGCGCGGCGCCTCCGGCAGCCGATTCCAGCCCGCGAGCGCGCGTCGGGCGTCCACCTCGTCGCGGTCGAGCCCTGCTGAGGTGGAGCCCACCGAGAGGAGCTCGCGGCACCGGTCCGCTCCGACTGAGTGCCAGGGGGTCTGCCCGAGCGCGCGAAGCCAGTCGGGGCCTCTGGCGCTCATCGCACCGCGCCGTGCGCGCGCTCGACGCACGAGACGCCGCGCGCCATGTGGGCCCGACAACACGCGGGGAGCTCGTCATGGAGCGCTGCGAGCACTCGGTCGAGCTTCTGGCGGAAGTCCGCCTCGCTCTCGACGAAGAGCCGGCGCGGGTGCCCCTCCCACGCCTCCTGGATGCGAGCGTCGATACGGAGCGCTTCCGCGGGGACCTCCGTGCGAAGCGGGTTGCGGTGGTTGTAGCCCTGAGCCTCCCCCGGCGTGCGCAGGTGGATCACGAGGTCGTACCGCGCGAGGACCGCGGCACGTGCGCGGCCGACGTCCGCGAACAGCTCGTCGGGGCCGCCGGGCCAGTACGCGAGGCCGTCGAGCAGCCCGCGGTCGCACAGCGTGAGCGCGGCCGTCCCCTCGTCCTCTGCCCATCGCTCGAGCTGCTCCTGTACGTGGAAGATCGCGCGCTGCGACGCACGCCTCACGGCGGCCGACACCCCGCGCGGGAACCCTCCTCCGAACACGACGCTCGCCGCCTCGGGGAGCACCGCGACGTGGTCACAGAACTGCGCCCGCACGACCTCCAGCGCGGCGGTCTTGCCCGCGCCGGGGCCGCCCGTGAGCACCACCCTGCGCCGTGGACCCGACGGCGCGACGCCGCACGTACACGTCTCATCCATCGCGTGTCTCGCTTCCTTCGTCGGACGCTGCGTCGTCGGTCACAGCCGGCTTCGTCGACGCGACCAGGCGACCGCGCGCGAGCTGGTGGCGCCGCCAGATCGCGTACGCCGCGGGCAGCAC
>JBPOHC010000540.1:0-11626 GCA_052035985.1 Myxococcota bacterium
CGTAGTCAGTGGCGATGCGGACGGGCGTCGCGCCGAGCGCCTCGCCGTCCGCGCACACGCGCAGCGGAGAGGAGAGCGTGCCGATCGCCACGGGAGCGCCGCCCGCGAGCGAGGTCGCCTCGACCGCGCCGCGCTCGCTGATCGAGATGTACGCGGCGCGACCGTGGAGCAGCCCGACGCCCGAGAGCCTGCGCCACTGCGGGAACAAGCGCGGCACGCCGAGCGCGCCGTCAGCGCCGATTTCGAACGCGACGGTGAGCTCGTGGCGAGACGCGAACCCCCGCGCGAGCACGGCGACACCGCCCGCTGGAGTGGGAATCACCGACGCCTCTCCGCCGCGAAGGTCCGCCCGCACGTTCGGCAGGGCGGCCCTCACGTCGAGGCGTGGCGCACGCGGCCCCGCCCAGGTCGCGACGAGCGCCCCTCGCAACACGAGGAGCGGACCACGAGCGCCCTCCCCGAGCGCGGTGATCTGGGTGGATTCGTAGCGGTCTTCGATCGGCAGGCTCCGTCGTCCCTGCGGCACCGACTCGCCGCGCCACTCGATTCTCGCGGCGGTATCCGACGCTCGCACCCGAAGGCTACCGCCCGTCCAGAAGGTCACCCGCGTCGTCTCCTCGGCGTCGTCCAGCGGCTCGACGGTCCACTGCGCGGCGACGGGCGCGCCGACGCGCTCGCACCGAAGCCGCGTGGGCGCGAAGGGCTCTTCCGCTGCGTCAGAGGGCGGCGCGACCTCACGCTCTCGGGCGCGCACGAGGCTGACATTGAAGGTCCGACGCGCGGAGGGAGCCGCGGGGCCCCACCCCTCGATCCTCACGCTGTCATCGATGACGCACCCGCTCGCGTCGCATCGGGTCGCCCCGCGCTCGGGCCACGGGGTGACCACGCCGTCGATGGGCATCTCGATGCGCTCCCACGTCCGCCCGCCGTCGAGGGTGCGCGAGAGCGAGCGCATCGAGCCGCCGAGCGCCACGCCGCGGAGCCTGTCGAAGAAGCGCACCCGCGCGGTCGCGTCGGGCAGGGGTGTCGCGCTCAACGGCGAGAAGAGAGCCCCATGAACCAGCCATCGACGCGCGTCGCGGTCGAAGTCGCCGCGGTACCCGACGCCCACGACGTCTCCATCGCTCGTCGCGTGGAGCACCGTGGCGTAGCGCAGATCCCGCGCGTCGGGCGCGAGCTCCGGGGTCCACGATCGACCGCTGTCGGCGTCGACGACCCTCGTCTCGCAGCCCTCTGCGGTGCATCGGCCGAAGAAGAGCGCGCCGTCGTGCATCTCGTAGGGCGAGAGCTCAATCGCTTCGCGCGCGACGTCTCGCCACCGGTCGGCGCCGTTCGTGAGCACGCACACCGACGACACGGAGCGCCCCTCTCCGACGCCCGCGCAGGGCCACAGGAGCGCGGCGTGAACCCCGTCGTTCGAGAGGAGCGTATCGGGCGCCGAGGAGATGTGCTCGAGCCCGTCGGGCACCGAGAGGAGCGTGTACGTCTCGCCGTCGCGGGTCTGATACGCGCGGGCGCCGAAGACGATCGCCGAAGGGCCCCAGCGACGCAGCGTCACGTTCGCCCCGAGCGACGAGCGCGAGAGCTCGCTCCCGTCGGCGCCGAGGTGCACCACCGCCTGCTCCTCGGCGCGAACGGAGCTCCCGTCGGGGAGGCGCACCTCGCCGACGGAGACGTCGCGCGCCTCGCCTCGCCTCACCGCGCGCACGGCCTCCTCGGGCGCGTGGACGCGCTCGTCGCTGCGGGACGAGTCCTCGTCTTCGACCTCCGAGTCCGCGATCGGCGTCAGGCGCCCGTCGGCCGAGAGCGTCGAGGTGCGGCGCGCCGTTCGGATCCGCAGCGCTCCGCCCGCGAGCGTGACGCCGACGCAGAGGTCATCACCGAGGGCGACGGGCCGCCACGTCGCGCCCCCGTCCGACGTCACGACGAGGCCGCCGTCGACGAGCCCCGCGGCGCCGTTGCGCGCGTCGGAGAAGGCCGCCTCGACCACCCGCGACGGGGTGACCCCCGCGGGCGTGAGGGCGCGTCCGTCGGTGAGGAACGCGCGATCGCCGCACGTGATGGCGAGGCGCCCGCGCGTCGCGCGGTGCGAATGATGTCGCTCGCAGGTCTCTCCGAGGAGCGTGAGGTCACCGAGGAACGTGTCGCTCCTCGCGACGACGCCCTCGACGGAGACGAAGGCCCACCCGCCCTCGAGCTCGTACACCTCGGCGAAGAGGCCCCGCACGGCCTGCCTCGCGACGCGGACCCCCGCGGCGTCGGACTCGACGCGCACCCCATCGACGATCGATCGCGCGGGCCCCGCTTCGTCGGTCTCGAAGCGCAGGTCGTAGGGCCGCTCCGCGCCGAAGCGCAGCACCATCGGCGCGGACGGCGCGACGGCCGCGACCGGCGCCGTGACGCGATCGACCCTCGGGCGCGTGGCGCAGCCAGCGACAGCGACGACGGCCCACGACCAGCTCGTCGCGCGCTTCATCCTTCGACCTCGACGGGCACGAGGAGCCCCGCGGACTCCATCGCGTCGCGCACCTGCTCGATCGCGTGAAGGTGCTCTTCAGACCGTGGATTGAAGAGCTTCGGGTGCGCCACCACGAGCACGCCCATCCCCGACACGGGGTGCATCACCGCGGGCGGCGCGAGCGAGAGCTCACCGCCCGCGCGCGTCGAGAGGTACGTCCACCAGCCCGGCAGCGGCGCGCCGTCGTCGAACATCGGGAGCGCCTCCGTAGGCACTTCGTCGGTGCCGCCGTGACCCCAGTCGGGATCGAACGCGCTCACCGCGGCGCAGAGCGCTGCCCACAGCGTGGCCGTGACCGCGTCGGCGTCGCCCACCGCGCGGTGCACGCTCACCTTCGCCTGGTTGGGCAGAAAGAGCCCCGGGAGTTCTTCGAGCCTCACCCCGAGCGTGAGCTTGCAATCGAGGAGCTTCACCCCCTCGCGCTCGGCGTACGCGTTGAGCACGTACGACTCCACGGTCCGCGCGCCGCAGCGCCATCGCACCGCGGACTCCGAGAGCGCCGCGCGCCAGTCGCCGGGGTGTTCGAGAGGAGCTCTCGCGCCTGTCTCGGGGTGCGTCCATCGCCACGAGAGCGCGCCCGGCGGCCACGCCTCGGAGAACGCTCGCGCGAACGCGATCGCCTGCTCGCCGTGACGGCCGTCGTCGTCGCGTCGGCCCTGCCAGTAGAGCTGCAGCCTCCAGGTCACAGCGTCTCTCCTCCCACCGGCGCGCGGCCCTGGAGCCACTCGACGAGGGCCTTGTCGATCTCGTCTTCGATGAACGCGAGCGACTCGGCGTCGCGCGCGACGCGGGCGTGCTTGACCCGCTTCACCTGCTTGGTCGCCCTGAAGGGGCGCGAGAGCATCTCGGGCCTCGGGCGCTGCGAGAGCGCGGGCACCGATCCGTCGCCGAGGCTCGCGCCCGCGAGGGGGTTGTCGTCGGTGCGCCACGACGGCGCGATCATCGCGACCGACGCGAGCAGGTTCGGGATGAGCGCGGTCTTCACGAGGTTCGAGTCGTCGTTCGAGAGCTGGTTGGTCGCCACGAGGAGCGCGCTCGTCTCCGTGGGCTCGTCTTCGCAGCTCACGCAATAGGTGTTCGGCGGCATGTAGGCGGCGGGCTTCGGGGCCTTGGGGTCGGGCTTGTCTTGATCGAGCACCTCGCCGAGCTCCGTGAGCCACGGGTCGATCCCGATGGCGTTCAGCAGCGACCCCAGTCCACCGATCACGCGCCCGAGGAGCTCGGTGAACTTCAGCGGCGCGGCGGGCTTGTGGTTCACCGTGAGCATCGGGTCGAGGCGAAGCGCGAGCGCGAGCCCCGCAGACGAAATGGCCCGCAGCGGAACGGCGTCGAGAAAGCCCGTGTAGATGTCGCGGTACGTGACCCCGGGGTTGCGCGCGTCGGAGAACACGCGGTCGAGGCGGTCTTTGACCTTCGTCACGAGGTCGACGATCTCGAGCGTCGCCTCGGCGCGGTCGGCGATGTCTTTGTCTTTGAGGGTTCCCGCGATCTCGAGCTTCTCACCGATCTGTTCGAAGAGCTGCGCGAGGGTCACCATGTTGCGTCGCGCGAGGCCCGACGTGCGCGTGGCGTTCTCGGGCCTGAGGGCGCTCTGCATGTCGTCGGAGACCTTCTTCGCGAAGTCGGCCTTCGCGGCCTTCATCACCGCCGTGGTGGCGCCGAGCATCATGTCGAGCATCGACGGGAGCACGGTCATGAAGCCCGTCGGCGGGTGCCCCGTGCACATGGGGTCGAAGAGCAGCCAGTTGGGCCGCGCCTCGCAGTAGATCGCGTTGGGGAGCATCTGGTAGAGCCCCGGCCACTGGCGCAGGAGGTAGATGACCTCCTTGCGGCGGAGCCAGCGTCCGCTCGAGATGCAGAGCAGCGGATAGATGCTCCCGAAGAAGCCCGTGACCTTGTCGAGCGCGCCTTCGGAGGAGAGGCCGCTGATGCCGCGCACCACCGTCTGCGCGAGGTCGGCGCCCTCGGAGATCCAGTCGATCTCGTCCTGACCGCGCGCGCCCGCGACGATGTCCTTCGCGTAGATGCCTTCGAGGCCGCGGCGGAGCTGGAGGTACACCGCGGGCGATCCGAGCGTGGGCGACGCGAGGAGAAAGAGCTGATGCACGCGCTGCTCGCCGCCGAGCATGCGGCAGTAGAAGCGCGCCACGAGGCCGCCCGCGCCGTGCGCCACGAGGATCACCTGACGCGCGCCGGTCTCCTTGAGCGCGCGCTCGACGACGGCGGCGAGGCGCAGCGCGGCGCGGGCGTGATCTTGGCGCCAGTCGTAGCCCGAGCAGTAGACCTTCGCCTTCACGCCGAGCTTCGCCATGCGCGGCGTCGAGAGCTTCGCGAGGCGCCGCACGGTCACGCCGTAGAAGGCTTCGACGAGGTGCTCGACGTTGACGATGCCCGCGTGCGACGCGATGTCGTCTTCGCTCTTGAAGCCGTGGGTCTCGTCGGGGACGAGCTCTTGCGACACCTGACCGAGCCGTCCGGTGTTGATGGCGAAGGGCCGCGGACCGTCGCCGAAGGGGCTCCCGAGGGGGTTCCACACGAGCGAGTCGGAGGCCGGGTCGGTGAGTCGCGTGCCCATGAAATCAGGCACGACGATGATGGGGATCGTCCGCGGCTGCGCGTAGAGCCGCGTGGGTCCCTTGTTGCGCGCCGCGAAGGCGACCTGCGCTCGCTCACTCATCGATACGTCCCTTCAGCGCCGCGAGGGTGGCCTCGTCGAGGAGGCCCGTGACCGCGACGCCCACGGCCCGTTGAAAGTCCTTGAGGGCCTCGCGCGACTGCGCGTCGAGGCGCTTCGCGTTGTCGGGGTCCGCGGGCGCGTCGAGGTCCGTCGATGCCGCGTAGCCGAGGTTTCGCAGCCGCGCGCGGAGCCCACCGGGCTTGTCTTCCGCGGGCATCTCGTCGACGAGGTGCACCACCCACGTGAGCGGCCCCGCGGCTTCGGGAAAGCGCTCCGGCCACTTCTCGCTCGCGTACGCCGTGACCTGCGCGGACTTCGCCTCGGGCGCCGCGTAGAACTCCGCCACGCCGCTCCCGTCGGTGGTCCCCTCGGTCACGTCGCCGCCCGCGATCACGCGGAACTTCACGCCCGCGAGCGCCTGGGGGTCGCCCTTGTCCTTCTTCTTCGACTTGTCCTTCGCGCTCTCCTTCCAGTCGTAGAGGAGCTTGAGCTTCACGTTGGGCTTGTTGGGTGTGGGCTTCGGATCGTCGGAGGGCGTGAGCGGCTTCGGCGTGGTCATCGCCGTGTGGTTCACGCGCGGCGACATGAGCTCGATGGCCTTCGAGCCCTGGAGCCACAGCTCGCCGTCGCCCACGCGCACGAAGGCGTTCTTGCTGTCGATGAGCGCGATCTCGTCGGCGTACGTGACGCTGCGCTTGTCCGTGAGGAGCGAGGTCACCTTCTGCTTGCCCGGCGGTCCGACCTTCGTCGACACGCGCTCGTCGGCGAGCACTTCGACCTTCTTCGCGCGGATGCGCACGCCCTCGGGGGTGACCTCCAGCGCGGTGTCTCCGCACTCGAGGCGCAGACCGCTCGACTTGCCGGCCTTTCCGTCGGGGCCCTCGGCCTTGATGACCACGCGCCCGGTGGCCGTGAGGTGCAGGTCGCCGTTGACGTAGGTGACCGCCGCCGAGGGCTTCGCCGCGCTGCCCACGGCGGTGATCTGCGAGCCCGTCACGATCACGTTCTGATCGCCCGCGACGGTGCGCACGTCATCGCGGCTCGACTCGACCACGCGCACGCCCGAGGCGCTCGACGAGGTGTCGCCCTGCACGTGCTCGACGGCGTTGCGGCCCACGCGCGCGACGCGGTCTCCGTCGGTGGCGCTCACGTCGTGGCGGCCCGTGAGGCGCACGGCGTCGCGGCCCGTGGCGTCGAGGCGCATGTTGCTCGCAGAGGTCGTGAGGTCGTGGTCGACGGTGAGCGTGTCGTCGCGCACCACCGAGGTCGTGCGGCTGTTTCGAACGAGGAGGTCGAGGTCGCGCTCGGCGCGGAGGTACACGCGCTCGGTGCCCTTGGCGTCTTCGAAGGAGAGCTCGTTGAAGCCTCCTCCCTCGGGCGTGCTCTGCGTGCGGATTCCGCTGCGGGAGAGGCGATCGGGGAGAGGCTCGGGCGTCGGGTGCGTGCCGTTGTAGAGGCAGCCGGTGACCACGGGGCGGTCGGGGTCGCCGCCGAGAAAGGTCACGACGACCTCCATGCCAACGCGAGGGATGAACTGAAATCCCCAGCCCGCGCCCGCCCAGGTCTGCGCGACGCGCATCCAGCACGAGGCGTCGTCGTACCAGTTCTCGCTGCGGTCCCAGTGGAAGCGCACGCGGATGCGCCCGAAGCGATCGACGCAGACCTCGTCGCCCTTCGGGCCCACGACGGTGCCCGTCTCGCTCACCGTGAAGATCCGTCGACGCGGCCTCGGCGGCCTCGCGGGAACGTCGCTCGGCACGCACTCGAAGCGGTTCACATAGGGCGCGTCGGGGTCGTCGGGCTTAGGGGCGTAGTAGGGTTGCGCGTCGACCCTGGCGACGGCGAGCTCGGGGCTCTGAAAGCGGTGCCGCACGCGCGTGACGGCGAGCTCGCGCGAGTCGTCCGCGGAGCTCCGCGCCGCTTTGAGGGTCACGCGGAGACCGGCCGAGAGGGGCGCGAAGAGGCTCATCCCCCGGCTCGTCGTCGAGGGCGCCTTGAGCTGCTGGAGCGCGATGTCCGCGAGGCGGTTGTCGGCCTCGGGCACCTCGTACTGCCCGCGGTGCTCGTACACGCTGAGGGCGTCGGAGACGGACTTGTCGCCGCTCGACGACGCCGCGGGTTTGCCTTCGAGCAGCAGCATCGGCCTGCGAAAGTCGTTCTCTCGCACGTCGAAATCGTCGCTCGTCACGCGGCGCTCCAACGAGAACATCGGCACCGACTCGTCTTCGAGCGGAGCCGACTCGTCACGCGGGTGGTAGCCCCTCAGCGTTACGGAGAGCGGCGTCCCCTTCGGCACGTCGTCGAGGGGGACGCCCGGCTCGTAGTGCTCGGGCGCGTCCGCGATGACGAGCACCTCGCCCGCGCCGTCGACGCCGACCCGCTGCGCGGCGAAGGTCTTTGGCGCCGGGTCTTCGGGGTCTTCGCCAGGCGACTTGAAGAGGTCGCCGGCCATGCCGAGCGCGCCAGCGCCCGCGGTGAACCAGTCGCCCACGACAGACTTCTTCGCGATCTTGCCCACGAGCGCGGCGCCGCTCGCCACGCCGCCGATCACGTCGGCCACGGTCTTGGTCGGGTCTTTGTCTTTGCTCTCCGAGGGCGGTGCGAGCGCCGTGAAGGCGGGGTCGTCGCGGAAGAAGTAGAAGATCCCCTCCTCGGCCATGACGCGCGTGACGAAGTCCCAGTCGGTCTCGTCGTACTGAACGCAGTAGACCCGACGCGGGTACGCGCTCGTGAGGCGCACGTCGACGCGCATCTGGTCGCCGTAGGCCTTGAGCACCTCGAGCACGATCTCGTGCGGATACTTCCCCTGGAACACCCGGGTGTTTCGCACGCGCGTGAGGAGCCACGCGCGCGGCGCCACGGTGACTCGCATGAGGGTGCGCGACTCGCTGTTGAACTCGACGTCAGCGAGGCGCGCGGCTTCGATCACCACGCCGAAGCGCGTGCGCCCCTTGCTCGCGCCGCCCGTCCAGAACGACGCGCGGCAGCGCAGCAGCGCGTCCTCGGGGCTCGTGAGCGCCTTCTCGTCGAGCGCGGCGACGTCGAGCGTGAAGCGCGAGAGCTCGTTGATCGCCTCCTCACCCGCGAGCCCCACGACGGCCCACGCGGTCTCCTTGAGAGGGCCCTCCATCGCCTGAAACGTGCGCCGATTGAGGGCGATCTGAGACTGAGGCTGAGTCGTCATCCCCGCGACGGCGTCGGCACCGAGCGCTTCGACCTTCATGTCACTCGCCCTCCACGATCATCTGGGCCTCTTGCACGATGGTGACGGTGCCCGCCCACGCGCACATGCACTGGCAGTCGACCGTGAGCATCGCGAAGCCGTCGATCGCCGCCACCGCGGCCCCCGGAGCCCACGGCGCGGAGATCACCGGGACGCACGGCTGCGGCGTGAGCGCGCCCATCGCCGCCGCGGTGGCCGCCGCGACCGCGGGGTTCGCGAGCGACGCGCACATCCCGAAGGGCGGCACGTTCATCATCGGCTTGAAGTCGTTGATCGTCGCGACGAGCGATTGCTCGATGGTCACCGCGCTCACGGGCACCACGCTGAGCGCGCTCGGCGCGAGCCCCTGCGAGCACTTGAGCATCGCGCCTTGGGTCACGTAGACAGGCATCGCGTCGCAACCTCCGCCCTCGAACAGCCGCAGATTCCCCGACGCGGTGGCGCCGTGTGGGCGGCGGAGCAAATCACGGCGCATGCCCGTCGAGCAACGCGCTTCAACGACGCGACGGAGCGCGCACGTTGCGCGATTCGAGCACGCGATTCGCGCAGCCCCTTCGCGCGATTCGAGCGACGCGCGCCGCGAGAAATCGTTGCGCGCGGAGAACGGCTCATGCACTGATCGCGGTCGACGCGGCGTCGGGAGCGTCCGACCGCGGGAGCTGTGAGGGCCGATGAGCGACACCGGGCTTTCCCCGAAGATGAAGGTCGATGGGAGGCACGAGCTCGTCGAGCGCCTCGAGGACCGCGGCGCCGGCGAGGTGTGGAAGGCGCGCGACCCCGACTTCAAGACGCGCCTCTCGATGCTCAAGGTGCTCGCACCGCTCGCCGACGGCGCGACGACCGTGCCCCCGGCCCTTCAAGACGCGGTGAAGCGCCTCAGGGCGATCCGGCACGCGGCGCTGCTCCCCGTCGTGGGCGTCGGGATGTCGGGCGCGCGTCCCTACGTCGCCTACGCGTGGTTCGAAGGGATCTCTCTGGCGGCTGCGGCGCGCGCGGACGAGGGCCTCACGCTCGACGCGCTCGCGAAGGTCTCCGACGCGCTCTGCGAGGTCGTTCACGCGTGTCACGAGGCGTCGCTCACGCACGGCCGCATCAACCCCGGGTGCGTGCTCGTGCAGCCCGAGGGCCGCTCCGCCGAGGTGCGCGTCGCCGACGTCGGCCTCGCCCCGTGGACCGATCAGGGAACGGGACAGCTCTACGCCGAGTGCATCGCACCCGAGTCCGCGACGGCGCGCGCGGTCGACCCCGCGCAAGACGTGTTCGGCATCGGCGCCACGCTTCGGCGCGTGCTCGCGGTGCCCGACAGCGCGCCGTCGTGGGTGGCTCCCTTCGGGCGCTTCAAGGGCCGCGAAGACGCGCCGAAGGCCGTGTGGGACGTCATCGCGACGGCGACGAAGCCCTCTCCGAGTGAGCGCTTCGAAAGCGTCGCGGCGCTGCGTGAGGCGCTCGGGCGCGCGTGGAGCGACGACGCGAGGCTCCCCGTTCAGCGCGAGGAGGCCCCGGAGGCGTCGCGCGACGAGGAGCGTCACGACCCCGCGTCGGAGCGTCAGGGCCCGTCGATGCTCTGGGACGCGCCGCAAGCTCCCTCCGCTCCGCCCGCGCCTTCGCTCGACGATCAGAAGACCACGTACAAGCTCCCGAAGCTCCCGGCCGCCACGGCGGGCGCGACGCCCGCGGCGCCCCTCTCGCTCGACAACCTCCTCGGCGACGCGAAGCCCCTCGCGCCGGCGGCTCCCGCTGCGCCGGTCGCGACCGCTTCGAAGGAGCCCAACCCCTGGGCCACCGACGTGCTGCGGCGGGAGGTCCCGATGCCTTCGAGCGCGCCCAAGGAGCCCAACCCCTGGGCCACCGACGTGCTGCGGAAGGAGGTCTCCCTCTCCGACGTCAGCGCCCTCGACGCGCCCACGACGCGGGAGCGAAAGGGCCCCGCGCCGACGGACACCTCCGCGATCCCGCTCTCCCTCGACGGCCTCCTCGACGCGTCGAGCGCCTCGGGCGCGCCTCCCTACGCGTCGCCCGAACGCGCGCCCTCGCAGCCTCTCCCGCCGGCCGCCGCGGTCGCGCAGCCCACGCAGGTCGTCTCTTCGGTCGACCTCCGCCCCGCGCTCGAACGCGCTCAGCGGGCGAGCTCGCCCGCGGTCGCGAACGCGGCGCCGAAGCGAACGGGCCTCTGGGTCGCGGCGGCCGTGATCGGCCTGCTCGCGCTCGTCGTGATCGCGCTCGCCGTACGGTGACCGCGCCCCACGCCGGGCCGCGACCGACGAGGCCGCCTCGCTGCGCGAGATCAACTTTCGTGAATGGCGGATCATGCTTGACGGCGCGAACGTGCGTTAGACTCGCCGCGTGGTGAAGCTCCCCGTCCTCGCGCCCGACGCAGAGCGGAACCTCGCCGCGGGGCGCGCGACGACGCCTGCGCGCTGCTACACGTGCCCGCTCGGCGTCGCGTCGGGGGTGAACGAGCACGGGGCCTGCCCCTTCGCGCCGAGGCAGCGCGAGGCCGGCGCGAGGCTCTACGTCGAGGGCGAGGCCGCCGATCGCATCTGGTACATCGTGAGCGGCTACGTGGCGCTCTCGCGCGAGGAGGGCGGCGTGACCTGGGCGGTGCGTCGCGACGGGGAGATGCTCGGCGCCGAGGCGCTCGTGAGCGAGACCTACCGCGACTCGGCCGTGTCGCTCACGGCCACCACGCTGTGCTCTGCCACGCGCGACACGCTCGATCGGTGGCTCGGCCCGTCGAACGCGCCTGCGCGCACGGTGCTCCAGCTCGCGCTCCGCTCGCGCTGCAACGAGTCGCCGAGGCGCTCGGGGGCCGACGGGAGCGCGACGCGGCGCGTGGCGCGGTGGCTCCTCGATGAAGCGCCGGGGCAGCACGATCCGCCGATTCCGCGCAAGGTGATGGCCGCGCTCCTGGGGATGCTCCCCGAGACGCTCTCTCGCGCGCTGGCGAGGTTGCGCGAGCTGGGCGCGATCAGCGCGACGCGCAAGGACATCCGCGTGATCGACGTCGACGCGCTCTTGCGCGCTGCGGGCGAGCGCGACGCTGACGGGTGACGGAGGTCGGTCTGCCCCCTCTCCGCGCTGCCGCGCGCCCTCACCCCCGAGGATCGGCTCCGTTCGGCACACATCTCACGATCCCCTTGGTTTCCATGAGGGATCCGGCGGCGGTTTGCCGGGGAGTTCGTGCGGCGCCGCGTTTTCGACGAAGTGC
>JBPOHC010001149.1:0-2187 GCA_052035985.1 Myxococcota bacterium
TGGTCCGCCGTGTCTTCCATTTCGATGCGGTTGTTGCCGCCCGTGTGGATCACGTTCTGCGTCTCGTTCGCCTGCACCACCACCGACGGATGCTCGGCGTCGGGCACCGCGCCCGCGATCATCGGCTGATCGGGGTCGCCGCCGAGAAAGGCGATGAGCACCTCGGTGCCCTTGCGCAGCGGGAGGTGCCAGCCCTCGGGCTCGCCCGTGTGCGGCTGCATCATTCGAATGCGCGTCGAAGCCGTGCCCGGCGTGTGCGAGTTCTCGTCGAAGCGGAGCTTCACGAGGTAGCTGCCGTGCTCGTCGAGCTGCGCGTACTCGCTGTCGATGGGGCCGTCGACCACGGCGGGTTCGAAGCCCCGCACGCGAGGCCACGGGGTGCTCCTCGGGTTGCGGAAGCTGTCTGCTGACGAAATGGCCGTGACGCGCGCGACGAAGCTCCGCTCGCCGTGGTGTCCGAGGAGGTGCGAGACGGCGGCGACGGAGGTGGCCTGGTTGCCCGTGAGGTCGAGCTCGACGGCGAGGTACTCGGCGTTGAGGTCGGCGCGGGGGTGCTCCTCGACGGTGAACTTGTACCCGGCGCAGAGATCGAACACGCGGCCCGTGCCGAAGAAGCGTCGCTCGTCGGAGGTGCGCGCCTCGGCGTGCAGCGTCGCGAGCCGTCGGGCCTCGGGCGACGCGCGGAAGTTCTCTCCCCACGTGCGATAGGTGCCCGTGAGCCCGCGCGTGACCGACGAGACGCCCTCGACGCGCCGGCTCGGCGCGAGGGGGTCGTGGTCGTGGTGCTCGACGGTCTGCGCCTCGGCGACGTGGCGCGCGGTGAAGGTGTCGAGCGACTCGACGTCGCCCGAGGACCCTTCGCCCGTGGGGAAGTAGCGCACGAGCCCCGACCCGAGGGCCGTGTGCGTGTCGCGCGTGTCGGTGATGACCAGCCGCTCCGTCGCGCCGTCGTGTTCGAAGAAGTAGTAGATGCCCTCGCGCTCCATCCAGCGGTGGAGAAAGTCGAGGTCGCTCTCCTTGTACTGGCAGACGTGCTCGTGGGGGCGGTAGCGGCCGTTGAGGCGGAGCGTGTAGTCGCTGCCCGAGAGGCCGCCCGCGCGCAGCGTCGCCTCGAGGATGTCGGGCGTCGACTTCTTCGTATAGATCCGCGAGTGCTCGTCGATGGAGAGCTGCCAGAGCCTGGGCACCACCTCGACGCGATAGAGCGCCGTGTCGGTGAGCGCGTGGAGCAGCTCGACCGACGCCACGACGCCGCAGCGCTGTCCGCGCACCGCGCCCGAGTCGTGGTGGATGCGCAGCGTCGCCGACGCGAAGAGGGCGGCCTCGGGGTCGAAGCCCGACGCCTCGGCGATGGGCATGTGAATGTTGATCTCGTAGCGATAGGGGCGTCCGAGGGTTTCGCTCCCCACGAACGACGACACCTCCGCCGACGGGATCGCGTCGCACTCGAAGGACAGGAGCAGCGCGGTCATGTGATCACCATCAGCCCGTAGCGGAGCATCTGAAAGGCCCCCGCCTTGAGCTCCGTAGGCGCGTTCTCGCAGCGCACGAACGTGCCGTCGACCTTGACGAGCCCGTTCTCGATCTTGATCCCCGAGATGCCGATGGTGACGCCGTAGGCCTCGTTCTTGGCCGTGATCGTCACCTGGCCCTGCATCGCGTACATCGCGAACTTCGTCGCGCTGGTGTCCTCGTCGTGGGGCTTGAAGATGCTGTGGCTCGGCGCCGCCGTGTTTTGCGTCGGCGCGACGCAGGTCATCGTCGGCGCCGCGATGCGGAGGTTGGGCGCCGTGATCGTGATGCCCGCGGGGCACGAGATGGTCGTGCCGCCGGTGGTGTTGACCGTGAGCGAGCCGTACTTCTGCGTGCTCGCGGCCGAGGCCGTGAGGCTCTGCGAGCCCGCGTGCACCGAGAGGGCGTTCGAGACGGTGGTCTTCTGGAGCCCGTGCGTCTCGTTGAGCGCGCCGCGCACGGTGGTGGTCTGCGTGGCGACGGTCTCGCTCTGGCGTCCGCGCACGGTGGTGGTGTGCGACCCGAAGTGCTCGTGGCAGTCGCTCTTGACCGTGGTGGTCATGTTGGTGCGGTAGTCTTCGGTGACGTCGTTCTTGACCGTGGTGGTCTGCGTCGCGTCGTACTTCTCGTCGACGAGCTTGCGCACGTGCTCGTGCTTCTCTCCGCCGACGGTGA
>JBPOHC010000426.1:0-1874 GCA_052035985.1 Myxococcota bacterium
CGGTGGGGGCTGCGGTGGTGGCGTCGGGGGCCGCGAGGTGGCGCAGCGCGAGCGTGGGGCGCAACGTCTGGTGGCCCTCGGGGACGTAGAGCGAGAGGTCGTCGGGGAGCGACGCACCCGTGTCGTAGAGCTCGGGGGTCCAGTCGAGGAGCTCGGCGAGGAAGGCGGGGAGGTCGGCGATGCGGGAGGCGGGAGCGAGCTCGGCGAGGCGTTGCTGGCGCGCGAGGGGCTGACGGCGCGAGCACTGCGCGTCGGCGAGCACGGGGACGGAGACCACGAGCCCCTCCACGGGCTGCACGAGCCCGAGCCATTCGGCGTGGAAGCGGGATTCGAGGTCGGTCACGCGCGTCGCGATGGTACCGAGAGCCCGCGGCGCCGGAAGCAAATTCGCAGTGCCCTCACGGGCCCGCCGTGGCGGTACGATCGCCCGCGCATGGAAGCGCCGACGCCCTCTGGGGGCCCCGAACCGCTCGACCTCGACCTCCGCGCGCTCGACCTCCCCGCGCGCGTGTGGAACCTCATCGAACGCCGCGAGCTCCGCACCCTGCGCGACCTCGTGGCCCTCGACCCCCGCGAGCTCACGCAGGAGCGCAACCTCGGGCGCAAGTCCATCGCGGACATCCGCGCGTTGATCGAGGCCCGCCTCGGCACCACCTGGGAGCTCGCGGCCGCCGGGCAGCTCCCTGCTGCGGCGCCGAACCCACCTTCGCCAGAGCCCCCAACGACTCCGCCTCGCACCTGGGCCGACCTCGCGCGTTGGGTCCCGCAGGCGCTGCGCGGGGTGGGCATCGACGATGTGCCGGGGTTGCCGACGCGCCTGCTCAGCTTCGCGAAGCGCGAGGGGGTGACGGCGCTCGGCGCGCTCGTGGACGTCCCCGAGGCGACCATCCGCGCGGCGCCCAACCTCGGGCGCAAGAGCTTCGCCGACGCGGTCGCAGCGGTCGTTACCTTCGTCGCGCAGCCCGCCGAGGAGGTGCTCACCGCCCCCTCGCTCGACGCGGACTCGGGCCTCCTCGCCTTCTGGCGCACGCGCGCCGCGCGCCTCGACGCCATCGACCGCCTCGTGCTCCAGCACCGCGCAGGCCTCGGCACGGCGCCGCTCACGCTCCTGGAGGTCGGCGAGCTCCTCAGCTGCACGCGCGAATGGGTGCGGCAGATCGAATCGCGCGGCCTTGGTACCCTGACGCGCGACCGCCGCCCCTTCGAGGCCATCGAGGCCCGTCTCCATGCGCTCCTGGAGGAAGGCGCGCGCCCGGTCGACGCGCTCGTCGCTGACGACCCGTGGTTCGCGGCGCTGCGTGACGACCGCGCCTTCGCCGGCTTCTTCCTCGAGCGCGTGCTCGAAGGGCGGTGCGGCTTCGTCACGCTCGACGGGGTCGAGCTGGTCGCGACCTTCACCGAGGACGCGCTGCGTGACGCGTGGGCGACACTCGACCGCTCACTCCGAGCGACGCCATGGCCCGCCCCCCGCGCCTCCGTCGAAACGCGCGTCGCGGAGGCGGCGGCTCCTTTCGGCCGCCACGGGCTCGGCTGCTTCACGGCACGTGTCGCGACGCGTTGGATCGTCGACGGCGCCAACTCCAACCGCGTCCTCGGCTACGGCGACACGAGGGGGAGCGAGATCGAGGCGTTTCTGCGTGGAGCGAGCGGGCCGGTCACGGTGTCGGAGATCGCGCGCCGCTTCGGGCGGGGGCACCTGCCCGAAGGGGTCGTCCTCCTCGACCGCGGCGTCGTCACCCTCGACGAGCGCCTTGACGGCTTCGACGCGTGGGGGCGACGTCTGGTCCCGCGTTGCGAGCGGTGGATGCGGGATCACGGACCCGAGCGCCAGTGGTCCTGCGCCGAGCTCGCTGCGGTCGTCGCCGACGAGCCCG
>JBPOHC010000733.1:0-1709 GCA_052035985.1 Myxococcota bacterium
TTGCCGCGCTCGCGGCCGAGACGCCGCTCTGCGTCGTGCTCGACCTGGTGCTCGGCGCCGACGCGACGCCGCTGCACACCGCCCTCGTGCGCCGCCGTCTGCCCGTGCTGCTCGTGAGCGGCGCGGAGGTCGGGCGCCCCTGGATTCAGCACTGGATCCGCCGCGCGCGCCTGACACTTCTACCCGGCGAGCTCGCCGACGATCGTGCTCACGGGCTTCGCCGGATCGTCGGGTGCGGCCGACGTCGTGCCGCTGTGACGCCGCGCTGTGCGGCGTGAGGGTCTCTGGCACCAACAGCCCGTGAGTGACCGATCTCTCCTACACGCCACACGGTAGACAGGTCGCGTTTCACTGTGCGCCACAGTCGAATCGGTGGTTCTGCGGAGGGTACGGCAGCGGCAAATCGCGCTCTCTCGTCATGGAGGCCCTGGTCAATGCGACGCACCATCACCCGGGCTTTCAAGGGATCGTCGCAGCGCCGACCTACGGGCTTCTCTTTCAGGCGTGGCTTCAGGCGTGGAAGGAGCTCGTTCCTCGTCCGTGGTGGGAGCTCAAGTTAGGTGGACCGTTCGGACCTCATCTACTGGTTCAGACTGCCGACCACGGGCAGTCGACGATATGGCTTCGCAGTACGTCGAATCCGTGGAGCAACGAGGGCATCAACGCGGCGTGGCTGGTCTTCGATGAGGCCCCACGCGAGCGAAACCGCGACTCTTTCAGCGTGCTCCAGGGACGACTCCGAAAGGGATACCCTGGACGACAGCGCACCATCGCGATCGCAGGACCTCCGCAGACGCGGCGGCACTGGACCGCGGTGGAGTTCGGCACCGGACCCGACGCGGGCCACGCGGGCGACGTGCGGCACTGGTACGACCGCAATCACGCCGTCGTCAGGTGTCGCACCGAGGACAATCCCTTTCTGCCTCCCACGTACGTGCGCGACCTGCGCGAGCGGCCGGGCGCTTCCACCGCGTGGGTCAAGCAGTGGATGCACGCGGAGTTCGGCGGCGTCGACGGCCAGGTCTACGAGTGCTTCGACCGCGATGTGCACGTGGTCTCGGCGCGCAGCATCGACGATCGCATCTGGCGCCGCACGCGCGTCGGTGTCGACTGGGGCTGGTCGAAGCCGGGCACCATGCTCGTCGTCGCCGAAGAGGGCGACTTCGGTGACCTCTACGTGGTCGCTGAGGAGGTGCACACGCACAAGCCCGTCACCGACACTGAGGACGGATGGATTCCCGTCGCGCGGAGCATCTGCCGCGATCACTCGCCGGATCTCTTCCTCGGTGACCCCTCGGCGCCCGGGAACATCATCGCCCTCGGTCGGGGCGTGCGAGGCAAGGCCCGCGCGGTCGGTGGGCAGAACGACATCGGCGAGGGTGTCAGGCGCGTCACCGCGCTCCTGGAGGGCGCGCTGCAGCGCCGTCGCAATCCGAAGAGCCGCGCGCCCGCGCTGTGGATCAGCGACGCCTGCCCGAACGCCATCGAGGAGTTTGAAAGCTGGGCTCGGCAGAAAGAGCGTGACGGCTCCATCTCCGAGACGCCCGAGGATGGCAATGACCACACCCTCGACGCGATCAGGTACGCGGTCATGTCTCTCACGAAGGGGTAGCTCTCATGTCTGACACCACCGAGAAGGTCACCAGCCGCCGTCTCTGTCCCGAGTGCGACGGCCACGGCTTCGACATGCACGCCGAGGACAAGGCCGC
>JBPOHC010000023.1:0-2617 GCA_052035985.1 Myxococcota bacterium
GCCATCGAGAAGCGCATCACGGAGGCCCAGAACGCGGCCGTCGCAGCCTTGGCACCGGCATCGGAGCAGCCTCGCGGGGGCGAGGACGGAGAGGACCGCTCGGGGTCTCCGCGGGGCTGCTCGGGCGTCGGAGCGTCCACACAGGGAGGCGATCATGGGAGCTGAGATTCAACCGTTCGAACGATTCATGGCGGCTGTCACGGCCTACACCGCCGCGGCCGCCGCACTCACGCCGGAGCAGAAAGAGCAGCTCGGTGGTGACCTGCCGCGCGATGTCGTGAAGTCCCGTCAGCAGGCCGGACAGAACCTCCGCTACGTGGAGGGGTGGTACGTCATCGAGCGTCTCAACCAGGTGTTCGGCTTCGATGGATGGAGCTTCGAACAGGGCGCGATCACGATCACCGCCATCGGCGACAAGAGCGTCGTGCACGTGCCCGTCGTGCTGCGCGCGTGCGGCACGCAGAGGGGCGACGTCGGCGCTGCGGTGACGGCGGGCAAGAGCGCCGATGCGCTCGAAACGGCGCTGAAGGCCGCGGTGACCGACGGCCTCAAGCGCGCGGCGCGCTCGTTCGGGACGACGTTCGGAAACCGCCTCTACGACAAGCTCGGCACTGGCATCGGGATCTCGACGAAGGCCGAGGCCATGCTGCGAGAGATCGACGACGCGACGTCGATCGACGAGGTGAACGCGTGGGTGAAGGCCAACGTCGAGGCGGTCGGCAAGCTCGCGTCCGACGAGCAGGACATCGTGAAGGGCGCGTGCGCGACGAGGCGCCGCGAGATCGCCACCGACCCGACCGAGCCTCCCTCGCAGACGAACACCGCACCCGCGCAACTGCCTCCCCCCTCGGCGTCTCCCGCACAAGTCCCCTCAGACTTCGCCGCGAGGGTCGCGGAGATCGAGCTCCCGGGCGAGGCCGTGGCGGTCTGGCTGAAGCACCGCGCTTCCCTCGTGGCGGCCGGCGAAGCCGTGCGCGTCGCGAGCTGGGCTGCTCTGTGTGAACACACGCAGCGAATCGGCAAGATGCGGAACGCCGCCCTGTGGCTGGAGAAGGCCGTCGCAGAGGAGGATGCTCGCGATGGGCGTCAGCCCGCGGCCGCGCCCCAGCCCCCGAGCTCGCTCGACACGTACCGCTCTCGCTGCGCGGAGGCCCCGACGTTCGAGGTCCTCGTCGCGACGCACCTCGAACTCTCGGCCTCCGTCGCGGGGCGCGCTGAGGAGGCGAAGGTCGCCGTGCGGGCGCGCGTCGCAGGCCTCGGAGGCACCACGGAGGCGTTCGGTCGGGCCCTGAGCGATGCCTCGGCGATCACCCGCGAGCCCGGCCACTGGGCGACCGTGGGCAAGGTGCTCTCGGATCTGCACCGCGCGGAGACGAAGGCGGCGGTCGGCGCTGTCGTGAAGGCCCACGGAACGTCCGTCGCGAAGCTCCCGACGGCGCTCAAGGACCGACTGAACACCGCTCGCGTGGAGCGCCTCCGCGCGTTCGACGCGCCCCCGCCGATGGACACGGCGGCGCTGCTCGAGGACGAGATCCGTCGCGCGTCGACGCTCCCTGAGATCGACGCCGTCCACGACAAGATCACCGCGTCCGTCACCGCGAGGATGATCACGCCCGACCAGGCGAAGGCCCTCGTCGATCAGTACAACCGCGCCGCGAACGCGCTCGAGCAGGGGCAGGCGGCGTGAAGATCTACGTCGCAAGCTCGTGGCGCAACGAGCACCAGCCCGCCGTCGTCGCCGCGCTTCGCGAGGCGGGCCACGAGGTCTACGACTTCAAGAACCCGCCGCAGGGGACCGGCTTCGGATGGCGCAAGGTCACCGACGAGCCGGTGCCGTGGTCGGCTGAGCGCACGCGCGAAGTGCTCACGCACCCGATCGCGCAAGCCGGATTCGACTCCGACTTCGACGCGATGAATTGGTCGGATGCGATCGTTATGGTGCAGCCCTGCGGCCGCTCCGCGGCGCTCGAACTCGGCTGGGGGGTCGGGGCGCGCAAGGTCACCGTGGTGCTCCTCGCCGACGCGCAGGAGCCCGAGCTCATGCTCAAGTGCGCGGACCACCTCGCGCTCTCGCTCGAAGAGGTGCTCGACTACCTCGGGCGCTGGGACCCGGTCTCGAAGACGCTGCGTCCCGCGCCGTGTGACGCGGCACCAGCGGTCCGTTACCGACGGCGCTCCGACGGAGTCGAGGCCACGCTCGTGCGCCCTGCGGCGATCGAAGGCGCCCTGACGCTGCGCTTCGAAGACGGAACCGTGCAGACGCTCTTCTCTGGCGGCGACTGGGTGCGGCTGTGAGCGCGAACATCACCGCGTCGAAGCTCGAGCTCCTCGAACGCTGCCCCGCCGCAGGCGCCCTCTCGTCGGTGTGGACCACGTCCACTGACGATCAGATCGCGGGCACGGCGCGGCATCGGTTCGTTCAGCGCGCGCGGGAGATCGGGCGCGACGAAGCGCTCGCGGAGATCCCCGAGGACGCGCCGTGGCGGGGGCAGTGCGAAGCCCTCGTGCTCGACGGTGTGCCCGCAGGCGACCACGAGATCGCCTACGCGTACGACGTCGCCACCGACACGGCCCGCTGCCTCGGATCGTGGATCGACCGCGCGTACGAGGTGAGCGA
>JBPOHC010000974.1:0-5179 GCA_052035985.1 Myxococcota bacterium
AAGACCGAGAATTTGCGCCGCGTCTGCCCGCATTATGCGGTTCGACTCCTCCAACTCAGACACAAGTTGCACCTCAAATGGGGTTGGATCTCTTTGGACTCCCGTGGCTCTGCCGTCCACATATTCCCGGACGCCACCAGAATCAGATAACACGTATCTCCTAGGATCATCCCGCCCGTGACGTGCCAGTGGGCTACGCCGTTGGGACTCTCCCCGACCGCCACGGTGGCGACCGCGCGCCGCGTCGCCGTGTCAACGATCGAGACGGTGTTGTCAGCGAAGTTGGTGACGAACGCCTCGCGCCCGTCGTCGCTCACGACGACGCCGTGCGCGCCGCGGCCCACCTCGATCGTCGCGACCACCGTCCCCGCGCGGACGTCGACCTCGAAGAGCTTGTTGGACGCAGGCCGGTCGAGCAGCATTCCCTGGTCGCAGACGTAGAGCCTGCCGTCGGGCAGCGGGTAGAGCTGCACGGGACCTTGCGCGCCCTGCGGGAGCGAGATTCGCGTGAGCACCCCGGTCGACACCTCGAGGCGAACGACCTCGCGCGTGTCGTAGAGCGACGCGAAGACATACCGCCCGCCGAAGGCGCACGCCGTCTGCACGGCGACGCCGCCGACCGGCACCTCGCGCACGCTACCCGCCACGGGATCGATCACCGAGAGGCTGTGGCCGTTCATGTTGGCGACGTAGAGCCGCTCGCCGCAGAACCGCATCCCGTGCGGCCCGCGGTCAGTGCCCAGGTCATAGCGGCCGACGACCTGCCTCGTCGTCGCGTCGATGCGCAGCACCTGGCTCGCCTCATTGGCGCTCACGTAGGCGTAGCGCGACGCAGCGTCGAGGACGACGTGCGCCAGGTGAAGCCCAGAGCCGACCGGGATGCGCGCCACCACAGTATCGGAGCGCGGGTCGATCACGACGACCTGCTCGACGGGTTCGTTCCCGCTGCCACCCCCGCCGTGGCCGACGTGTCCTTCCGCAACCGGGGCGGCGGTGGCCCACA
This sequence comes from Myxococcota bacterium, assembly GCA_052035985.1. GTDB lineage: Bacteria > Myxococcota_A > Polyangia > Polyangiales > CAISKJ01. Next base: position 1,004 of record JBPOHC010000974.1, read on the forward strand.
CCGAGCGACCGTCGGGCGCGACCTGGACGTTGTGCGTCGTGAAGCGCATCACCGTGCCGTTCACCTGCTCGCTCAGGTCGATCGTGCGAAGTCGACGACGGCTGGCGTGGTCGATCACCGAGAGCGTGCCGCCCTCCTCATCGGCCACATAGACCTTGGACCCGGTCTGCACCGGCGCGTCGTCCGCGCAGGCCATGGTTGCAGTCGCGATGGCGACCGCGATCAGTGCGGGAGTGTTCATGCGCAACCTCCGCGTGGGCTGACCGAACCAATTTCGGTCAGCGCGACGCTCTCAGCGATGTTGTGTGGCATCCGCGCAGACATGCTTTGACGACGATCAAGCAGCGACGAGGCGGAGGGCGAAACGCGCGAGAGGCGCGACGCGTCGACCGCATTGTTGCCCGAAGTGCGGTCCTCCAAGAACCCGTGGAAGATCACGCGTGACTTGTGGTCCCCTCCGTCTCGACGATCTGCGCCCGGTCCGGGCGGGCGCGTCGCGAGGGCGCGGTACACCGCTTGCGGTACTTCGAATGGACGTCCTGTCCGCGATGATTGTCGAGGAGAACAGGGAGCATCGAGCACACCCCCACCCTCTCCATGGCGCCACGCAGGCCGGACCCCCTTCGACCGACGAGACCGTGAAGGATCCCGTGTGTGGCATGGACGTATCGCCCGCCAAGGCGCCCGAGTACTTCGAGTGGGGCGGCCACACCTGGCACTTTTGCAGCGCCGGCTGCGCGCAGAAGTTCCGCGCCGCCCCTGCGCGCTACGCGACGCCTGCCGCCGTGAAGCCCGAGGCGGGAGCGCTCGAGTACACCTGCCCGATGCACCCCGAGATCGTGCGGCTGGCGCCCGGGAGCTGCCCGATCTGCGGCATGGCGCTGGAGCCCAGGGTGCCCGCCGCGACAGAGGGAGACGACGACCCCGAGTTCGACAACATGCGCAGGCGCCTGGTCGTGAGCGCTGCGCTGACCGCACCGCTGTTCGTCGTCGCGATGAGCGCGATGCTCGCCGCCGATTCGATCGGTCGACTCATCTCCCCGCACCTGCACAACTGGGTCGAACTCGCGCTGGCCTCGCCGGTCGTGCTCTGGGGCGCGTGGCCGTTTTTCGTGCGTGCGTGGCGTTCGGTCGCGAGTCGCCACCTCAACATGTTCACGCTCATCGGGCTCGGCGTCGCGGTCGCATACGGGTACAGCCTCGTCGCGACGCTCGTCCCCGGCGTGTTCCCGTCGACGTTCCGCGGCCACGGAGCGCAGGTACCGGTGTACTTCGAAGCCGCCGCCGTGATCGTCACGCTCGTGCTGCTCTGGCAGGTGCTCGAGCTTCGCGCGCGGAGCCGCACCGGAGCCGCCATCCGCGCGCTGCTCGGGCTCGCGCCGAAAACGGCCCGACGGCTGCGCGACGATGGCGCCGAGGAGAACGTGCCGCTCGACGCCGTGACTCCGGGCGACCGGCTGCGCGTACGGCCCGGCGAGAAGGTGCCCGTCGACGGCGCGGTGTTGGAGGGCACGAGCAGCGTCGATGAGTCGATGGTCACAGGTGAGCCCGTGCCGGTCGAGAAGGGCCCTGGTGACCGGCTCGTGGGCGCGACGGTCAACGGCACGGGCGCACTCGTGATGCGCGCCGAGCGGGTGGGGCGCGACACACTCCTCGCGCGAATCGTGTCGATGGTGGCCGAGGCGCAGCGCAGCCGCGCGCCCATTCAGCGTCTCGCGGACACGGTCTCGGGCTACTTCGTGCCGACCGTGACCGCCGCCTCCGCGCTGACCTTCGCGGCGTGGAGTGTGTGGGGACCCGAACCCCGGCTCGCGCACGCCCTGGTCAACGCCGTCGCAGTGCTGATCATCGCGTGTCCCTGCGCCCTCGGCCTCGCCACGCCCATGTCGATCATGGTGGCGGCGGGTCGCGGCGCGCAGGCCGGCGTGCTCTTCCGCAACGCGGAGGCGATCGAGGTGCTTCGCTCGGTCGACACGTTGCTCGTCGACAAGACCGGCACACTCACCGAGGGACGGCCGAGGCTCGTCACTGTGGAGCCTTCCGCGGGGCGCGACGAGACGGATCTGCTGCGCGACGCGGCCAGCCTTGAGCAGGGGAGCGAGCACCCGCTGGCGGCCGCCATCGTGGCGGCCGCGCAGGAGCGCGGCGTGGCCCTCTCGCGCGCCGAGGGTTTCGCATCGGTGACGGGCAAGGGCGTCACGGGAACAGTCCAAGGTCGTGCCGTCGCCCTCGGCAATCGCGCGCTGATGGACGACGTGGGCGCCGCGCTGAGCGGCCTCGCCTCGCGCGCCGAGGCGCTGCGAACGGACGGCCAGACGGTGATGTTTGTCGCGGTCGATGGCGCGCTCGCAGGCATCGTGGGCGTCGCCGACCCGGTGAAGAGTTCGACCGCCGAGGCGCTGCGCGCGCTTCGAGAAGAGGGCCTGCGCGTGGTGATGCTCACGGGCGACAGCCGCACGACGGCGCAGGCCGTGGCCCGCAGCCTCGGGATCGACGAGGTCGTCGCCGAGGTGCTCCCTGAGCAGAAGGTCGACGAGGTCAAGCGCCTCCAAGCCGAGGGTCGACGCGTGGCGATGGCGGGCGACGGTATCAACGATGCGCCCGCGCTCGCGCAGGCCCACGTCGGCATCGCGATGGGCACGGGCACCGACGTCGCGATGGAGAGCGCAGGCGTCACGCTGGTGAAGGGCGACCTGCGTGGCATCGTGCGGGCGCGTCGACTCAGCCGCGCGACGATGGCCAACATCCGGCAGAACCTGCTGTTCGCGTTCGGCTACAACGCCCTGGGCGTGCCCGTCGCCGCTGGCGTGCTCTACCCCTTCACAGGGCTGCTGCTCAGCCCGATGCTCGCCGCTGCGGCCATGAGTTTCAGCTCGGTGTCCGTCATCGCCAACGCGCTGCGGCTGCGCGCGACGCGGCTGTGAGGCCAGCGCCACGGAGGTGACCCCGACGCGTCGACGCCCGCGGAGCGCCCACGGGTTCGTCAGGCTCGCACCCTCGCAGCGCATGCATTTCGTTCGGGAGCTCGCGGGGAGCGCGATACCACCCGAGCGAACGCCCGCTTCTTGCGTGAGCCCGCGAGGTGCTGCGTCCAACTCCTCCTCTGCTCCTCTGGTGAAATCATGAACATGCGTACGTCTCTGCAGCCTCTTTCGGCACTCCTCGCCGCGCTGAGCGCGTGCTCATCCAGCGACGCGGTCCCGCAAAGCCACGCCGATGCCGCGCTGGACCGCGTCGAGGATGCATCAGGCGGGGACGCGGCCGACGCGAAAGACACGGCGCTCGACGTCGCGCCCGATGTCGTGGCGGACGCCTCGCCGGACGCCACGCCCGAGGCAGGCGGGGCGACGTGCGACCCGCCGTGTGGCCCGAGCCGGGTGTGCTGCACAGACCAGCACGGCCACTTCCCTGCGTGCCGGAGCGGGAGTTCGTGCTCCGACGGGGGTGGCCCCTGAGTCGGGCGTTCGTGCGTGAGGACCGACCTGGACCCCGCGCCATCGAGGTTGAGATCGGCGCAGGTACGGCCGACTGAACACGCACCGGGACGCCACGTGCCCGCGACGACCCGCAACGGTCGGGTGCCGACGCGGAGCATCGAACCACACCACACGGTTCGGATCCCCCGCGGCGCCCTCGGTCCGTGTCTGTCAGGTGTGACCCCGAGGGTCACGATTGACATACGTGCCCACAGGGTTGAGACGTTTTCGTGCCGGGTATTGCTCCCGCGGCGGCCGAGCAGCCGCGCATCGCAACCACCTCACTGCTCACGACTGGAGGTCCCTTCCGATGCCCGCTCTCCTGCGCTTCTTGGCGCGCGTGTGTTTCGTCGTCGCATGGAGCGCGGCCGCGTGCTCGCCGCGCGCGATGCCCGATCGGTTCCCGACGGCGTCGGCGCTCTCCGTCGAGGCGCCCGAGTCGCCTCCGCCCGCCGCAGCCGTCGCGCTCCGCGAAGACCCGCCGATGCCGGGCGAAGCCTCTGCGGCGTGGCAGGGGCTCAGCCCGACCGAGAGCCCCGCGCCGGACCCGCACGCGCATCACCACGGGATGACGCACGGCGCCGCGCCCCCTCCGACGCCCGCGCCCGCCGCCGCCGACGCGGGCGCGCCCGCGCCGTCGCCGCACGAGGGACACCACCATGCGCAGTGAGCGACGCCGCGCCTTGTGGGCCGCGCTCGC
>JBPOHC010000195.1:0-3565 GCA_052035985.1 Myxococcota bacterium
AGGACGTGCTCCGCCAACTGGGTGTCGCGCGGACGCGCACGCTCACCGCTGACGAGGCCCGCGCGCTCGTCAAGGTCCCCTCGGACCTCTCGCTCGTCATGCCCGAGCTCATCACCCTCCTCCGTCAAGAGCCGGGGCTATTCTCGACCGGAACGGTCACGCCCGAGCTCATCGAGCAGACCCTCTCCCGTGTGGAGTTCCTCGCGCCCCGCGCTGCGGCGGTTTCCGAGGTCTCGAAGATGCTCGACGACCAGCTCTCGGTGGCGTCGAGCGACCTCGGCGACCTCGCGTTCCGCGTGCGACGGCGCGTGTACTCCCAGTCGGACGAAGATCCGAGCATCCTCGACCGCTGGGAGAAGGTGCTGCGCTACCTCGACCGCCTCGTCCCCGGTCCGAAGAATCCCCACAAGAAGGAAGAGCCCGCTCCGCCGAAGTGAGCGCCTGCCTCCCCCTGCGCTTCGCGAACTGCTCGACGCCCGCTCTCTACCGCGCGTCGAGCAGCTCGCGGAGCCGACGGAGCCGCGTGCGCGCCCACGGACGTGTGGCACCCTCCGCGCGATGGCTGACGCGTCGCACAAGAAGGGCCTCCTCCGCGCGCTGTGGATCTACGTGTTCCCGCTCGTGGCGCCGTGGTTGATCCTCGTCGCGGTCAACGCGATGCCGCCCGCCGTGCCCCTCGCGCGAACGAGCATCCCCCACGAGCGTTGGCAGCCCGACCGCTGCACCTGGGACTGCCACAACCACGGCTGTCACCACACGCCGAAGCTCCCGGCGATCATCACGGGTGACCGCTCCATCTTCGGCGCGACGGTCCGCGGGCTCTACCTCTTCGGCACCCTCTTCTCGCGCAACCGCTTCGTCGGCTACGGCATCGCGAACATCGTCGTGTTCTGCCTCGCGTGGCCCGCGCTCATGTACTGGCTCTGGGTGCGCGCGTGGACGCAGGCCGAGACGCTCCGCGCCCTCCGCGCTTCGAAGCGCGCGCTCGCAGCGAAGAACGGAGCCGCGTGATGCAGCACCTCGGAACGGCCGTGTACGCGGCCTGCGTCGACTTCATGCTCCGCACGGCCAACATGCTCGGCGTGACCTACCGCGACACCAACGCGGGGATGTTCTTCGTCCTGTGGCCCGCGGTGACGGCGATCCTCACGGTGATCGTCGTGTGGCAGCGCATCGCGATCTGGAGGCTCTCGCGCGAACGGTGAAGGGCGGTCACAGCGACGCGCCCGGTCTATCACGACCGTCCTGGAGCGCGCGGCGTACGCGCGAGGCGCGCGACTAATCGTCTCACGCGAGCGATCGCCTTGAAGGACCGGCGGCGGTCACGACGCCGGGAGCGATCTCAGCGCGACGCCCCCGGCGTCCTCACGGCCGCCGGTTCTTGAACCGTAATCGCCTCAAAGGACAGGCGGCGGTCTCGACGCCGGGGGCGTTCTCAGCGCGACGCCCCCGGCGTCCTCACGGCCGCCGGTTCTTGCTCTGCACACCACGCTGGGACTGTAGCGCTATCCTCGCGCGATGGACGCGTCCGCGAAGTTCTCGCTCCTCTGTTACTGCGGCGCGCAGGTGAAGTTCACCGACGCCACGCGCGGTCACGTCATCGCGTGTCAGTGCGGCAGGCTCTATCGCATCCCGCATCGCGCCAACGGCTTCAAGCGCACGATCGGCCGAATGAAGTGGGCGCTGCGATGGCTCATCTCGTGGAGCCCGCGCGCGTCGAGCGACAACTCCGTGGTGCCCTATCGCGAGGGCGCTCCGGCCGCCGCGTGTCCGCGCTGCGCCGCGGTGCCCACGGGCGATCCCGTGTGGCAGTGCGAGTTCTGTCACTGCGTGTGGAACACCTTCAAGACGGGCGGTCGCTGCCCCGGCTGCGGCTTCGCGTACCCGGCGACGTACTGCCTCGCGTGCAAGACGACGTCACGTCACAGCGACTGGTATCGCTCCGCGCCGCGCCTGCCCTGACGCCGTCGACGTCGGATCGCGACGCCCGCGAGCGCCACGAACATCAGCGCGAGCGCGCTCGGGGTCTGCTTCGCGGGAGCGCTTCGACAGCCGCATCCCGGTTCATCGACCGCGTCGATCGGCGGCATCTCTTCGCGCGCCGCGTCGCCGAATTCGGGGAGTTCCTCCGTCGGTCCAGCGTCGTCGTCGGTCTCGTCGGAGACGTCGTCTGCGGGCTCATCGATCGCGTCTTCGCTCGCGCCGAGGTCATCGACGGGAGCGCCCGCATCGAGCTGCGACGTGTCACTCGCGATGTCCGTGAGGCTTCGATCGCTCGTAGTGTCCGTAAGCGCGCGATCACTCGCGATGTCTCCGAGGGCACGGTCGCTCGCGATGTCGGCGAGCACGCGATCGATGGCGAGGTCGTTCGTCACGTCACGCGCCACGTCTGCGACGGCGTCGCGAGGGCCCGAGTCGATCGCGGCGTCGCGCGGTCCGGCGTCGGGTACGCCCGCGTCGGCGGGAGCGACCACGACGCAGCTCCCCGGCGTGCGAGGACGTCCGCTCGCGCTCCCGGCGAAGATGCCCCAGTGGTTGGCGACGACGCGCTCGCCCGTCGCGTCGCTCGGGTGGTTGAGCACGCCGCGGCCGCGCTGCCAGAGCGTCGTCGATCCGCCGCCGTCGAGGTTGAACGCCTGCCACGCGCCGAGGAGCTCCATCAGCCGCGCCTCTTCGGTGCCGTACATCCCCGCGCTCGTCGAGGAGCGCCCGTCGACGGCGAGGAGGATGAACGTGCGTCGATCCCGCGTGAGCCCCATCGCCGTACGCGGATTGCGAGCGCGCATGTCCGTTCGATCGGGGAAGCACGAAGACGCCGTAGGACTCGCGCAGGTCACCCTGCGCCCCTCGGTGATGAGCTCGGGAAAGCCGCTCACGAGCGCCGTGAGCCCGCGCGGAACGGCCGTCGTCACCGTCGTCGGCATCCATCCCGCGGTGACGCCGAGCGAGGCCGCGTGCTGCTTCACCCACTCGGTGTGTGAGAACTCCACCGTGCGCGCGCCGAAGGCGATCCACCCGTAGCGTCGGTAGTACCACTCGCCCGCCACCGCCGGGTCGATGCCGGTCTGCCGCACGGGCCACGCGACGCCGTTGCCGATCGCGTAGCCGTAGACGCGCGGTCCCGAGACGAAGAAGTCACCGTTGGTCGCGACCTCGACGCCCGCCGCGCTGGCCCACGCGCTCGTGCGTTGGAACGCCGTGGGCGTACGCGTCGCGGCGACGTGCACGTAGTCGGTGCAGAGCGAGATGATGGCCGCGCGAAAGTCCGTGGCGGGACCGCTCGTGCGCCCCTCGATGATGCGCACGCCGGGGTAGGGCGTGGTCTCGCGACGCGAGGTGATCGTCTGCGCGTGAACCGCAGGCGCGGCCACGCAGAGCGCGGCGCAGAAGGCGAGCGAGGAGCGCTTCATCACAGTAGTGACGACGGTTCTACCAGCACGCGCGCCGGCGACGCGAGGGAGGCTTCACCAACGGCCCCCACCCGCGCTGCCGCGCGCCCCATCCCCCGCGGAGCGAGGGCGGAGCTGTTGATGCGATGGCCGTGATTCGGTGCTGCAAGCGTCAC
>JBPOHC010000155.1:0-5137 GCA_052035985.1 Myxococcota bacterium
ACTTCACGCTGCGCGACGCGGAACCGCACCTCGTCTTCGTCGACGTGTCCCTGGCGTTCGAAGTAGCCGACGCCGTTGCGGTACACGACCACGCGACGCAGCGGCAGAGACGACGTCGTCTGCACCGACGCGCTGCGCGCGCACCCCGAGGCGCCCGAGAGCGCGACGAGCGAGAGCGCGAACACCAGCGGAGACGAAGCGATTCGGAGGCGAGAACGGTTCAGCATCACGATGCACCACCCTGTTGAATCCACGAGAGACACGCGCGGTAGAACACGGCCTCGCGGGCCTTCGTTGGCGGGCGTACTGTACATCAGCGCGCGTGCGCCGACTAACCAAAACGGGCTAATATGAGGCACGCCCAAGGTCAACAAACCCGGGCGCTTAAGCGCCCGAGGCCAACGCCAACGTCACCGGCCACCAGGCGCGGGTCACTCCACGATCTCCGCGAGAGACGTGGTCGGGGTCGATGATCGTGTCGGCGCTGATGCGCTTCGCGCTGAACCAGCGGAAGGACCGGCGTCTTCGAGGACTGGTGACGTTGGTGTTGGCCTCGGGCGCTTACGCGCCCGTGTTTGTCAACGTTCGCTGACGCGTGATGAACCGCTCGTCTGCGGGCTGCGTGTGCGCCCGTGCGGTCACGTCACACGTGTGACCGCGCGGTCACGGAGGGAGTGACGGCGAGAGACTCAGCGGGGCTCGTACTCGAAGGAGCCCTGCACCTGCTGCGTCTGCGGGCCGTTCACGAAGACGGCGGTGAAGACCATGCGGTTGTGCGTCGCGTCGCTGCCGGGGAGAACATCGACGGTCACGGTCTGCGCGTTGCGGTCGTAGGTGTAGTTGTTCAGCGACGGGCCGGAGCATCCGAGCACGCTCACGCGCAGCCCCGACGACGACGCCGAGCTGCCCGAGAACGTGAGGTGCGCGCCGGGCTGAAGCGACGCGTGGTTGAGGCCGCCGCTGATCGTGAGGCTGCTCATCGCCCACCAGCGCTCGGCGCTGTTGAGGGCGTCGATGCGCACCGTCGCGCTGGCCGAGCTCCCCGTGATGCGCATCTGCGGCGAGGCCGACGAGAACGAGGCCACGTTGCCGAGCGACCCCTGGAGCATCTCGGCCTGTCCGACCTGATTCACGCTGCTCGATGAGCCGTACCTCGGCGCCGACGCGCCCGTCGAGCGATCGGAGCTGCTCGGGGGAAAGTACAAACAGCCCCCCACGGCGAGCGAAGCGGCGGACACGAAGGCGGCGGACAGCGCGAGCTTGATGGTCATCGTTGAGTCTCCCCTGTGCGGTGCGCGATGCCCTTTAGCACGCGCGGTGCCATCCCCTGAACGAGTCCGAAAGTGTACCACCGACGTGCCCGAGACGTCAGGCCCGGCGGCCGCTTTCGCCGAGCATCACGGCCGAGCCGATGAGGTGCGCCATGCGTAGACACTCGGGAACGTGGCCCTCTCGCGTGAAGCGCGCGAGGAGCTGCGCGGTCACCTCCGGGGTCTCGCCCTGCACCTGGTAGGTGAACGGGCCGCTGTGGAGGATCTCCCCGGCGCGGGCGAGAAGGCCGAGGCGCCGTGGCGGATCTGGTAGCCGCTCGATGACCGCGCGAATGGCCGCGAGGTCGGGCGCGCGACGCATCACGCTCACACACGCGAGGCCCGTCCGTTGGTGGAGCTTCGGGAGGTCGATGACGTTGAAGCCACCCACGGCGATGCCGTCGAGGAGCACCACGCGCACCTGATCGCGGAACTTGCTCCCTTCGAGCATGGCGGAGATCACGTCGGTGGAGTTCCACCCGTCGCGGCGGGCGCGGCCCCAGAGCATGCCTTCGAAGCGCGTGTCGGCGCAGACGACCCCCGCGATGGGAACGGACGCACCGCGACGCTTCGCGAAGGGCGCGTCGTCGAAGCCCACCACACGGATCGTGCGACCGAGCTCCAGGAGCCGTGCGAGCTTCACGAGACGATGCGCTTCTCGGCCTCGGCGGCGGGGAGATCGAGCTTCCACGGGCCCATGCGCGTGGGCTTCGTCTGCGTCTCGGCCACGGCCGCGAGGAACTTCTTTCGCTTCCACCCGACGGCGCCGAAGCGCACGAGGTGTTCGGTCTTCGTCTGGCAGTCGACGAGGTCGAAGCCCCACTCGACGAGGTTGCCGAGCAGCGTGGCGAAGGCGACCTTCGACGCGTCGGGCGCCCGCGCGAACATCGACTCGCCGAAGAACATGCCCCCGATGGAGATCCCGTAGAGACCTCCCACGAGCTCACCGTCGGCCCAGGCCTCGATGCTGTGGGCCCATCCCGCGCGGTGCAGGGCGTTGTAGGCGGTCTCCATGTCCTGGGTGATCCAGGTGCTCTCCTGGCCCGGGCGAGAGGTCTCTGCGCACGCGTTGATGACCGCGGCGAAGGCCGTGTCTGCGCGGACCTCGTAGGTCCCGCGGCGCATCTCTTTTCGCAGCGAGCGGGGGAGGTGCGCGGCCTTCGGTTCGATCACCCAGCGGGGGTCAGGCGAGAACCAGAAGAGCGGCATGTCGTGCTCGATGGGCCACGGAAAGATCCCGCTTCGATACGCGAGCAGCACGCGCTCGAGCGAGAGGTCTCCGCCGACGGCGACGACGCCGTCTTTGTCCGCGCGCTCAGGGGAGGGGAATGCGATCTTTCGCGTCAGCCAGGGGATCATCCGTCGGGAGGTCAGTTGTAGCGCGGGAGCGGCATCCCGTGAACCCTCGCCACGACGCTCGCGAAGTAGTCGCGGAGGTACTGGTTGATCTCCTCGGTGCCGACGCCGGTGCCCTTGAGGTGGCGCACGACCTCGATCTCGACGACGCCGTTGTCGATGGGACGCGCCACGACGCTCCCCGCGAGCACCTGGATGTACGTGCTCCCGAAGGTCTTCTGGTAGCGCGCGGCGACGACGCGGGGCTCGTCGTTGGTGCCCTCGATGGGACCGAGTCGCCAGGTGAGGTCGAACTCGATGTCGATGATGTCGTGCACGACGTTGTGCACGCGGAAGCTCACGGGGTACTGCGGCTCGACGTTGCGCGTGACGGTGAACTCACCCACGCGGCGACGATCGACGGTGACCTCGGGGTCGCGCATGGCCTCCCAGACCTGCGTGAGCGTCGCGTGGAGGCATCCCCGACCGTGCCCGAACGAGTACTCGGCCGTGTCGCCCGTGACGACGTTGAAGGCCTCGGGACACTGCTGCCCCGACGTCGCCGTGGGACGCGTCGCGGTCGAGGTCTCGAGCGGTTCGAGGCCCGGCGCGAAGGCCGAGGCGTCGTCGCCTCCGCACGACGAGACCGACAGAACCAGCGCGAGGCCCGCGACGAGGGAGCTGAACTTCCGCCACATCACGGGTTGGAACATACTCAGTGCGACGCCTCACGCGCCACCATTCCGCAGGCGTATTCCCAGGAATCGCAATGAGTCGCGGAGGTTGCGGGTGCGAAGCGTTCTGCGCGGTCAGCGCGCGCCGACGATGCGCAACGCGTCGTCGACGACGAGCGCCGCGGCCTCGCGGAGCACCCAGCGCGCGGCTCTCCGACGGTCTGTCCACGCGGGGGTGATGGCGGCGACCATGCGCGGTCGGAGTCCCGCGTCGCGCGCGAGGCGACGTGATCGCGCGAGGTGAAACCCGTCGGAGACGATGGCCACGGACGCTCCGTGGAGGTCGTTCTCGCGGAGCACGCGCGCGGCCTCGATCATGTTCTCGCGGGTGGAGTGCGAGCGGTCTTCGAAGAGCGTGTCGCGGGGATCGACGCCGAGCGCGCGGGCGACGTCGACGGCGACGAGGCTCTCCGCGCGACCGTACGCGCCGACGCCGCCGGTGAAGAGGAGGCGCTTCACGAGTCCGCGCTGGTGGAGCTCGACGGCCTTCGCGATGCGCGCGACGAAGACGGGGGAGGCGCTTCCATCGCGGAGGAGTCCGAAGCCGAGGACGATGGCGACGTCGGTGGGCAGCTCGGGGTCACCGCGGAGGTACGAGATGCAGTGCAGGAGCTCGAGGAGGTAGAGCGTGGAGAGCGCCGCGAGGAGCGCGAGGAGGAGAGGGTGCATCGGGGGAGGGGAGCGTGTTTTCAGGGCGCGAGGAGCTCGTCACCCGAGTTCGCGGAGAAGAGTCTCTCGGACCAGCGGGTGAGCGCGTCGAGGTCGGACTCCGAGGCGATGAGCGCGCGCTGATCGTTGGTGAGTGCGAGCGATCGGGCGCGGCACACGTCGAGGATGTTCCGCGCGAGCACGACCTGGACGCGAGAGAGTCGATCGAGCGCGTCGTCACGCTGCCGCTCGGCCTCGGAGCGCTGTCGTTCAGCATCATCGAGCGCGCCGAGCTGTTCGTCGGAGAGTCGCTGGAGCCGCGCCACGAGCTCGCGGTCGCTCGGGATCATCGACTGGTTCGAGAAGAAGCGCAGTCGCATCTCGACGACAGCGAGGTCGAGTTCGAGCCCCTTCGAGTGAAGGTATCCGCCCTGTGGGAGCAGCGGTTGGTAGCTCTGCGCGCCGGGGTTTGCGAGGCGCCAGCCGCGGAGGTGTCCGCGACGGCAGTCGAAGCTGAAGTACTCGGGGATCTTCAGGCGCGCGTAGTCGCGGACGTTCTCGACGACGTCCTTGTGTTTGCGGCCGCGGTTGCGCACCTCGATGACGAGGTCGATTCCACGCTTCTCGTTCTGGACGATCCAGTGTTCGGGTTCGTAGTCGGGGTCGCAGTCGAGCACCGCGAGCACATCGGGCACGATCGCGGCTTCGCCGGGGTAGAGCACGCCGAGCTCGGAGCCGATGTAGACGCGGCGTCCCGCGCGGCGGAAGTGGGCGTCGAGGCCGATGGCGATATCCGTCTTGCGCCGGACGTGGCGAGTGCCTTCGAGCATCTCTTCGTGGGGCTCGTCGAAGGCCGACTCGATGCGCTCGATCACCGCATCGCGCTCCGTGGGCGAGAGGCGGAGCCAGGTCTCCTCATTGGGGAAGATGATTCGAGGGTCATCCCAGACGCGAGGGCGAGCGGCGGGTCGCGAGGGGGAGGTCATGGAGAGGGTCGAGGGTATCGCGATGAGTCACGGGCACAACTTCGCGCGATCGAAGAGACACGATCAATGTGCGCGCGGAGTGGTTGGAGGAGTGCCGGGCGGTGGTTGGAGGAGTCGGGCGCGG
>JBPOHC010000330.1:0-2137 GCA_052035985.1 Myxococcota bacterium
CCGGGCGCCCTGACTCGCCCGCTCCCGCCGCGTGCAAGCCGCTCTCACCCGTGCCGGCGCCCGCGGCCGCGAGTGGCCCCGCGGCGCCCTGCGCTCCCGCTGGGCGCGCGTCACCGGGAGCGCCCGACGCGCCGCGATCACCACGCGCAGCACCTCCGCGCGCCGCGGGCTGTGAAGCCCCCGCGGAGTTCGCGGTCGCCGTCGACGGGTTCGGCGGCCTCGCGCCGAGCGCGACGCGCGTCTCGCCGCGCGCCCTCGCGGGAGCCTCACGGGGAGGCAACGGCGTGGGCGTTCGCGAGGGCTCGTCGCGACGAACGCCCGGCGAAGAGAGCGCCTCGCGGCCCTGGATGTTGCGCTCGGGCGGGCGCTCCTGCGAGCGATGGACGGTCTCCTGCGCGACGTTGTTGTTCACCTGCGCGAGCATTCCCTCGGAGGGGGTCTGATCGTTCCCCTGCGCCTGGTTGGCCCACTGCATCTGCCGCTCGGGGGGAGCGGGCTGCATCGCGGGCGGCGTGATCACCCTGGGCGCGGGCGGAGGCGGCGGAGGCGGCGGTGGAGGTGGCGGAGGCGGTCGGTTCTCGACGGCGCGATCGGGCGCGCGCAGAGGCCGCTCTGGCGTCCGTCGCGCGGCGGAGTCATCGCGTGGCGTCGTCGGAGGAGCGGGTTGCGTCGGGGTGACCGATGGATCGCGCGGACTGTTCGAATCGCGCGGGGTCGGAGCGGCGTTGTCGACGGGATCGAAGTCCAGCTCGACGACCGCGGGCGCTGCCACGGGAGGCCCCGTCGGACGCGCGCGGAGGATGCGGCCCGCCACCGCGTTCACGCTGCCCATCGTGCCGGAGTGCAGCAGGAGCGACACGCCGACCCACGCGAGCAGATGGACGGGGCGTCGGTCGCGCGACATCGTCGGCTGCTCTAACACCCGCTGCCGACCGTCGCAATGTGACGACGCGGAGCCGCGCGACGGCGGTCACTTCGTGAAGTGCACCGTGCGGGTCGGGTACGCGAGCCGCGCGCCCTTCGCCTCGACGACCTCGAGCAGAGACATCAGCACGCCGCTTCGGAGCGCGAGAAAGTCTTCGTAGCCGTCGGCGACGAACCACGCCGACACCTCGACGTCGAGGGACGACTCCCCGATGCGCTTGAGGCACACCCACGGGGCGTCGGTGTGGGCCTTGGGGTGCGCGGTCAGCGTCTCTCGCACCGCTTCGATCACGGCGCGCAGCGTCGCAGAAGGGGTCCCGTGCTCGAGGCCGAGCGTCGCGTGGACGCGGTACCGATCGCGGGCCGAGACGGTCTCGGTGCGCATGTCCGCGAGCTTGCCGTTGGGGATCGAGACCACCGTGCGATCGAGCGTTCGGATGCGCGTAGACCGCAGCCCCACGGCTTCGACGGTGCCCTCCTGATCGTCGACCTTGACCCAGTCGCCGACGCGAAAGGGCTGATCAAAGCCGATGGCGACGGTGCCGAAGAGGTGCTCGCCGGTCTTCTGCGCGGCGAGCGCGAGCGCGAGACCTCCGAGACCGAGGCCCGCGAGCAGCGAGGCCACGGGGTATCCCAGAGACGACAGCGCGGCGACGATGGCGACGGCGGCGCCGATGACCCGCGCGACCTTCACCCCAAGCGGAACGAGCGTCACGCTGGCCGGGTGCTCCTTCGCCCACGAGGTCGCATCGGCGGCGCGACCGAAGAGCTCCGCGGCGCGCCAGAAGGCCCAGAAGAGGGCTACCGAGGCGGCGGCCCGCTGCGCCCCGAGCACGAAGTCCTCGGCGTCGCGCGAGAGGAACAGCATCTCGATCCCCGGCGCCGTGAGGAGGGCCGCGGTGAGCGCCGTCACGGGTCCCACGGAGCGCTGCCCGACGCTCTCGCCGTTCACCACGGCGCTGCGGCCCACGACGCGATCGAACACGCGACGGAGCACCGCGGCCAGCACCCTTCCGATCGCGAGCGAGATCAGCGCGACGAGCGGGAGCGCGCCCCACTGCCACCAGCGAAGATCCCTCGGTCCGCGGGCGTTGAGCGCGGGCGGGAGGTGATCCCTCGCCCACCGCCCTTCGAGACGGGCGTACCAGTCGTCGACGCGGAGCCCCGTCGCGCGCGACAAAACCCAGCGCGTCCCCTCGGAGAGCTCGCGGCG